>JAICHI010000051.1 GCA_025922735.1 Nitrososphaeraceae archaeon
ACCGCTAATTCCTGAAGCAGAACCCTGCGCAACTGAAAAAGAGTTGATAGAAAAGGCATTCATGATAATCAATGATTATCCAATTATAATCACGTTCAATGGTGACGACTTTGACCTACCTTATCTCTATGCGCGCTCGCAGGATCCCCGCATTGATCCTAACGGCATTGCGATCCCAAAGGATAAGGTGCCCATAATGGTCAAAAGAGAGTCATTTATCAAACACGGAATGCAGGCGGAGCCGGTCGGAGTCAGGCATGGCATCCACATAGACCTTTACAGGACATTTGACAACAGGTCGATCCAGATCTATGCTTTCAGCCGTGCCTACACTGACCACACCCTGAACGCGATCAGCGAAGCACTGTTGGGCGACTCAAAAATAGAGTTTGAGGGTGACATAAGCGACTTGCCAATTCAGAGATTAGCAGAATATTGCCTCAAGGACGCCGACCTCACATATAGGCTGACCAGCTTTAATGACAATCTGCTAATGAAACTGCTCGTCGTCATTGCAAGAATTGGCCGGCTGTCAGTAGATGATATCGCCCGCTTTGGCGTCAATCAATGGATCAGGGGCATCTTGTACTACGAGCATCGCCAGCGAAATGAGCTGATACCCAGCAGGAGTGAGCTAGAAAAAAAAGGTACTTCGTCGACTACCGCCATCATTAAGGAAAAAAAATATCGAGGTGGCGAGGTCGTTGAGCCTGTACCAGGTATACATTTTAACGTCATTGTCCTTGACTTTGCAAGCCTCTATCCTAGTATTATCAAAGTGCATAATTTATCATACGAAACCATTAATTGCTCTCATGAAGACTGTAGGGAAAATAAAGTGGAAGGTACAACCCACTGGGTCTGCAGGCACAGGAAAGGTTTGACTTCGTTTCTCATAGGATCGCTTCGTGACCTAAGGGTCAACTATTACAAACACCTAGCAAAGGACAAGACACTTCCCCCAGAGGAGCGCAAGCTGTATAACGTGGTCAGCCAGGCTATCAAGGTTATTCTCAATGCCAGTTATGGAGTCATGGGCGCAGCAATATTCCCTCTCTACTGCCTGCCGGTGGCAGATGCTACTGCTGCCCTTGGCAGGACAACCATCAACAGAACTATCAACAAATGCAAAGAGATTGGGATTCGGGTTGTGTATGGGGACACTGACAGCATTTTCCTCAGCAATCCAGACCAAAAGCACATAGAGCAACTGGTGCAGTGGGCTAGAGAGACGCTGGGCGTAGACCTTGAAATAGATAAGCAGTACCGCTATGTTGTATTCAGCGACCTCAAAAAGAACTACCTCGGAGTCCTATCGGATGGAACGGTTGATGTAAAAGGGCTTACAGGCAAAAAGTCGCATACTCCTCCATTTATCAGAAAGGCATTCTATGATACCCTGGAAATACTTGGGAAGATCAGCTCGGAGAAAGATTTTGAATCTGCTAAAGAAAAAATTAAGAACGTTATTCAAGAAAATGCCAAGAACTTGGAAGCACACAAGATTCCACTTGAAGAATTAAGCTTCAACGTCACCATCAATAAATCATTGAGTACGTATGGCAAGAAGACTGGCTCCAAAACGATGGATGGCAACAGTAGTGACATTTACAAAGGCCTGCCACAACATATCAAGGCCGCCAAGATGCTTGTGGACGCAAACAAACGCGAGGTTCGAGCCGGTGACGTCATTTCTTATGTGAAAATAAAGGCAGGCGACGGTGTGAGGCCAGTCGAGCTTTCCAATCCGGAAGAAATTGACACCGAAAAATATCTTGAAACAATGGAGTCGACATTTGAGCAAGTTATATCTGCCTTGAACTTTGACTTCAGATCAGTCCTAGGCAAGCCACGACAACAGAGTCTTGATGAGCTGTTTTGGAGCAAACCTGCATCATAATTTATTATCAACCGGTTTTGAAGATTTGTGTAAGAGTTGGACATACTTTCGCTCTTTATGGTGCCGGAAAGGACAAAGGCAGGTTATAGCTTTGCGGACATACCGGTCAGAATTTCATTTAGGGAATCAAATGTAGTTATTTATGGTGTACCTCTTGACATCACCACCAGCTTTGGCAAAGGGACATCTAGGGGACCGGAGGCAATAAGGCGGACTTCTGCTCTCCAGAGCGAGACATTCATGCTGGATGAAAAGGCCAACATTCATGATCTTGTCGGCATATTCGACCTCGGTGACCTAAAGCTGCTCAAGACAAAGAACATCACTAACATGCTTGACCATCTTGATTCAACGATCCCAAAGATAGTTGCTTCACTCCGCAACGACAGCAAGATCCCAGTAATGCTCGGCGGCGAGCATACGCTAACATACTATCAATTGAAGGCACTTGCCAAAGAAGAGCCAATAGTGATACATTTTGATGCTCATCGCGACATGAAGTCCAACTATGAAAGTCTGAAGATCTGCCATACCACTCCCTTCTATCATTTGCTGAAATATATCCCGGGCGAAAACCTGATCCAAATAGGTATCCGACAGACAGACAAAGAAGAAAACGAAACCGCTAGCAAAAATGGTGTTACAACCTTTGATGCGTGGGAGGTGCACAATGATATTGACACTGTCGCAAGGTATTTGCAAAAGACGACTGCCGGTAAAAAGATCTACATTTCATTTGACATTGACGCCTATGATCTTCCATACGTACCCTGCACTGGCACGCCGGAACCATTTGGCCTCGACCCATTTCAAGTATTGAAATTAGTCAAGGCGATAGATCTATCAGCTTGCCTGATTGGAATGGATATGGTCGAGGTTGCCTTGAAAAATGGAGACTACCGCGAAGGCACACTGGCTACCCAGACATTGTACAGAATATTATCTCGAAAATATGCTAGACCATAATCTGCGGCCTAGATGATAGGCGCAGTGGAAGGTTCAGCGGAAGGTAGGGCTTGTTCCTTGTTTGCTCCTTGACCTCATTTATTAGCTGATATAGAGTAGTCTCGCGCTGTTTACCCTCATTTCTGTCGCGTACGATCAGCTTCTCAGAGTGGATCTCTTTGTCACCAATGACTATAGTGTAGCGCACCCATTCGGTCTCAGATTCACGTATCTTTTTGCCTACCGTTTCATCGCGGTCATCGATGTCGGCCCTTATCTGGTTTTCAGTCAGCTCTGCCAGTACCTTTTCGCAGTGTACAATGTGCTCTTGGCTGACTGGTATTATACGAACCTGTGTGTGTGACAGCCAGAGCGGTAGCGAGGCGATGCCACCTTCTTTGGATATCTTGGCCGATTTTTCCAATAGTGCATAGATTATCCGCTCTACTGCGCCTGAAGGTGAGTTGTGCAGAATTATCGGGTTCTTTTTGGTGCCGTCTTCTTCAACGAACTCTATGCCATAGCGCGCGCCGTTCTCAACATCTATTTGGTCGGTTGAGAGAGCTGAGGCCTTGCCAAGGCCATCGATGAAATTGAACTCCCACTTGAGTGTGAAGTAAAAGAAGCGCTCCTTCCATGTTTCAACTAGCACCGGCTTGCCGAACCTGTTGATAAGTTCGGTCATGAAGTCTTTGTTCTCGTTGTAAAAGTCCTCTGTGAATCTTATGGCCATTTCCACATCTTTGATTGTTAGGCCAAGATCGTTGAGCACGCTTATTGATAGCTCAAAGCGTTTGAGAAACTCCTCCTTTGCCTGATCCAAGTTTCTGCAAAATGCGTGACAGTCAGGCATAGTGAATGCCCGCAATCGGCGCAAGCCTACTAGCTCACCACTTTTTTCGCGCCTAAATGAGTATCTTGTCAATTCGTATAATTTCAGGGGCAGATGCTTGTACGATATATTGAAGTCTTTGGCCATCAGAAACTGGCCAAAGCATGCAGCAAAGCGCAGAAACAGCTGTTTGTTGTCTGAAGTGATGCTGTACTGCCTTGCAGGGAATCTGTTGAAGTAGCTCTGAAGCGAAGGGTGCTTGGTGTCATACATTATGGGTGTTTCGACCTCAATTCCACCATACTCCATTACCCGCCTTGTGATATATTGCTCGATAAGCGACTTCATCAGCCTGCCTTTTGGATAGTAGCGAATATTACCAGCGTCTGATGCAGGTTCGTAGTCGGCTATCGCCAATTTCTTCATCAGCCGGACGTGCGCAGGCTGTTCGTTGACTGCCCTGTTCTTTGCTATTTCATAGTCTACCAGCATCTGAAGATTCTGGTCCTGTTTTTTGAAGTTGTAATTGTGGACAGGCGCCATCTGTCCGCCTGGCTGCGCGATGTACCATAACGACTGTAATTTTTCCTCATCCTTGAGTGCAGATGATTCCTTTTCTCTATGCAATGGGTCAGCGTGTTTATGCTCTTCCTGCTTTGAAATCTCCCTAGAGTTCTCAGCCAGTGGATGGCCCTTTACCTTGATGTTAAACGACTTTGTCCACCCAAAAGGTGCGCGGTAGACCTGGTTTATCGAGTCCTTGGCGAAGCTTTCAACAGATTTGATGATATCAATTGCAAGGGTTGGCGGCGCAAGGTCAGAGCTCAGATGAGCGTAAGGGTAGATTAGCAGGCGGCTGCTCTTGACCATATCAAGATATTTCTTTATCTCATCGACTGCTATCTTGACAACGCTTTCGTCGTCTCTGCTCTCAACTGCTACAAAAGCTACCACTAGATCTTCGAGCCTGACCTTAGATTGGGGCACGATCTCTTCAGCGTCCCTGATCTCCTTTTCAATCGGCTCATATTCAATAAAATCTGAATGGAGCTGCAGCAGTCGCATCTCTTAATCCTAATCCTAATCCTACATCTAATTTAAGCCCATCTGGCCCTTTCGTTTTCCCTGTCTTCCTTTGTAAGTTTTTTCCATTCTTTATAATGATCCCTGCAGAGATAGACTCTCTTGCTGCCGCCCAATCCTAGATCTGGGGCCATGCCAGCCTTAATCCCGCTCATTGAGCGCTCGGCCTGGTTCCCACAGCTACCGACACTGCAGTTAACGCCCTTGTCTACTCGGCCCATATGATTGCATGAGATTATATGCTGGCTATAAAAAGCTGACTGGATTAGCTTAATACCTCAGGCAGTATATAATTACGCCAGTTGCCATATAACGATCCTCTATGTACTAAATGTCTTCACCCCCAGGAGCTTCACACACAGATAGTGGCAAGTTTACCGCAGGATGTGGGACAGATAAAGCGATGCACTGTGGCCATTTGCTCTTGCATGGTGACCGTCAGGCAAAAGGTGGACAAGTAAAGAGCCCAACAACGCCGGCTGGCAAAATTTATAATAAACGTTCAGTGGATTATAATCTCACTCAAGCATGTCCGAAGACGACAATAACTTTGACGACAATTTTGATGAAGAGTTCGACGAAGATGAGGATGATGAGTTTGGCGACGAAGATGAGGGCGCCAAGTAGATTTAACTCAAAGATCTCCACGAGCTTGAGCTCTTGTACGCTGAACTTGATGACTCCCTGTTTCACTTATCTTTTATTTTGACGAATCTCTCTCTACATCAATTTGATCGCATGAGATTAAAACATTATGACTGAGGCTCTTATGATGAGCGTCGGCATGGAATGCATATGACCCCGTGGCTGACTCATATTGGATAGCTATGCGGACTTGCAATATGTAGGACGTCATCATACCATGACTGAATGCTGCAAATTTTGAGAACAGAACGAACATGAGCAGGGGTAGCCAGCCAGCTTGGCTTTGGTTATCGGCTGAGATGCTTCTAGGTGACACAGGAATCCTATGACAAGCAGACCGAGACCTATTGATATGTAAAGGGATGCAAAAGTCAGGTCCAAAGTTCGTTAGAGTATGAAATGGTAGCGTGGTCTAACCTGTTGATAAAGGTTAGATCTCATGTCCCAGCAGAATCATCTGTAGCTCCAAAAAAGACCCTTTCAGCCACAGCTTTGAGAAGTTTTCAATCTTTATTTGTAGTCTGAAAGTATATCACGGTAGCGCGCATCTTTATACGCTATGTACTTGACATATTCGCCATAAGTCATATCAAATGAACAATTAGAGCACTTGACAAATGAAAAATCGTCTGCTAGTTCCGCAGCTTCCTTGCAGTCAGGACAGCGAATCTTCACATGCCATTTTGAACCCAGAAAGTATAATAATGTTGCCAAACTTTGGTCGGAGCTGTAATAGGTTATAAGCCAAACAAGTGTCAGATAACCTGTGGACAGCGTGAGATGAATGTCTAACGGCAGAGTTTGAGAATCGATGCAAGCAAGCCGAGGTCCGGACTGTATTTTACATCTATTTGTTTTGATAGTGGTTTGCAATGAACTTGCGATGCGAGTAGACATCATCATCTTTACAACAAGATAGAAAGCAGCTCAGGTTACTTTCGTTGCTTGGCTTTGGCAATGAAACTGCAGGGGGTGAAGGATGAGGGATGATATACATATAACGTCGGCACGAAGCTAAAGTACATCTATTGTAGTAGGAAGCCGGGTCAAGGTGCAAGGTGCAGAGACTGCGGCTAGAATATCAAAACCGCTTTTTAATAATCATTTCAGATTTTCTCTCACTGCAAGAAGACTGATTTCTCTTGCACTTGTTCTTTCGTTTTTCAAAAAATTTGCACTTTTACCGGCGAAGTGATTCTATTGGGCCAGCAGGCAGGTAAAAATTTATTTCTTCATATTTTCATTATAGTTTGTACAATATGCCGCTTTTTTATATCTAGCAGGAATAGCGCTCCATTCTTCAAGAATAGCGATGATTTAGGAGTTTTCATAATCCTAACAACTTATAATATCCAGAGCATCAACATTTGCAAATGAGTAAGACTTGCTTGAAGTGCGGTAAGACTTTTGAGGAGATTATCGAAGATCCAGCCGCTGAAAAGTACCCTGCATGCTCGACATGCTGGAAGGAGTGGACAACTTATGCTGTCATGGTCATGAACGAGATGAGGCTGGATATGTCATTGCCGGAACACAGAAAGGCCCTCCGCAAGTATGAGAGGGCGTTCTTTGGACTTGAAAAGGGCATTGGCGAAATAGAAAAAAAGCCGGACAACCCCGAGGCGCAACACAACCACCATCACTAATCATTTCAGCCCTACAGTTTTTAGCGAATGCTCCGGAATCATCTTTAGTATTTCGCTTCTGTTGGGGAGCCCGAGGAGCACTTCATGTAGCGAGTCGGTAAGGCGCTCTCTCTGCCCTTGATCAAGTGACACAAAGGCAGTAGTCAGCGACTTAAAGTCAAGCTTTACAATAGAGTAGGGGTTTGCCAAAATCTGCATGCAGTAAGTCTGGAACATGACTCCACGCTTTTCTGCATCAAATTCTGATAGTAATTCAAGCCACGTCTTGAAAAGGATTGACAATTTATTTGGATCTATGGTGGGCACAGCTGCTAATGCCATACTTATGATTTCGCTCTTTTCATCATCGCTCATTTCATAGAACTCTTTGAGACGGTTTTGCAGCATTTGTTTTCGCAAAAAATCCGGCAGGTCTGCAAGTATATGGATGATGTTGCCAGCCGCATTGCTCATGATTAAATTGCGTAATGGAGGAATTTATCTTATTTTAAGGATGAATTAAATAGCTACACCAGGAAGAGAGAACCTTATGTCATGCCTTGTGACAGTCGGCGGATTCTATGGAGATGAAGGGAAGGGCAAGATTATAGCCTACTTGGCGAAAAAGGACAA
>JAICHI010000052.1 GCA_025922735.1 Nitrososphaeraceae archaeon
ACCATCTGTAACAAGAGCTATTTTAAGTATTTTTGGTTCTGTTTCGGCAGTAGCGGTAATGGCTGATTTCTGTGAGAAATCTGTAGTTACCTCATATTTCTCCGGCACCACAATAGTCCCATTGATTATATCTTGTGTAGTCTGGTTTAGCTTTTGTTTTACATCTTCTGGTACTCTGCCCTCGAGATTGTGGAATGGTGCCAAATACACAATACCTTCACCTGGACCTCCTTTGCTAACTTCTAAGCCGGGTTTGTATAACTTGCCTTCAAATCTATTTTCGACTACTGTTCGAACAATCTGATCAAAGGCCTTGTCTATATCTAGTACAAATGAAGTAAGAACAGTCTCCGGAGCAATGTGATGCTGGTCACTTACGGCTCCAAATGCATAGATTCCTTTTTCCTTTGCCGCCTGTATCACACCCTTACCTGAAGTATCTGCCACATGCAAGATGAAATCAGCATCAGAGAAAATCTGAGCTAAAGCAGCCTGCTTTCCCTTCTCTGGGCTATCCCAGTCACCTAAGTAAGTTTCAATGACCTTGATATCTGGATTAACATGTTTGGCACCCTGCTTATAACCTTCAAAGATATTCAGAAGATTTGGATACTGACTTTTTTCAAAATAAGGACCGATTGGCTTTGTTGGGTTCTGAAAAGACGGATCATTTCTGTTAACTAAGACCCTTGTCACAACAGAAACTACCGATTTTGCTATGTTCCTTCTGTTCAACTCATTTTGAAGAGCTTGTTGAATCATATATCCAATGAATCCTTGTGTCTCTGCAGTGCAGGCATGAAGGGGAAAGGGAGGTACAACATTCTTGGCTAGGTCATGCCTAATGAGCGTCGCGCCGACTTGAGGTCCATTACCATGTGTTAGAACAACGCGGAAATCTTTCTCTATTAGACCCACAATCTCCTTTGAAGCAAGAACGACGTTTGTAAATTGTTCTTCAAAGGTTCCTTTATCTCCTCGTTTCAGAAGTGCGTTACCTCCTAATGCTATTACAAGTGTCTCGCCTGAGCTCAAGGAATACATAGATAGCGGAAAATTATTTAAGGATCATTACCATATTCTTGAAGCAAATATAGATATGCGATAATTTGCATTTTATGATATAGACATCACAGTTCTGGCTAAATACAAGAAGAGAAGCAGAATTCGATGTCCCACTTTTGGCTATATCTTTTCTCTTTAGACAAAATGAGATGACCTTCAAAAGCCGCTTTTCCTCTATTTATGCTTAAGGCTATCTATCGCCAAATAGAGACCAACTGTGGCGCCAGTTGCAAAATCTATTCCAGAAGTATGGCCTCTCTTAGCTATCAACTTGATTGAGTCAATATATTGCATAACATCGCCTTTTGCGATTGAATTTATCAAATCTTGTACCTCTATATCGACCAATCCACGGGCATTGCATTCCATTAGTTTAAAGCTAGTCCAAGTTGTCAACTTGCGATATTCAAGTCCTGGAACAATTGGACGGCCAATTTTCAAGCTAGTACGGATCCAATTAAGTACGGCAAGGAATCCTCCAACAAAATCATCTCCAGCAGGTGTGAATCCGGGACCGCGTCCGCATAACCCCAAGAAGCAGCTAGAAAGCTTGTCTGGGAACATCGTACTACGGATATCTATAACTTCATGATCCTCTTGAATCGAGCTTAGAAACTTAGGCAATAAACCCTCTGTGGTTGTGTCTGGATTTAGTAGACACCCTGCTTTTTGCGAGAAAGCACACTCTCTTAAAACTGAAAAAAGTAACTGTCTATAATCAATGAATTTTTCTAGTTTATGCACTTTTAGTTTTAGAATGTCATTTTCAAAAAAGTGAATTGGCTTATTTACCAGAATAATGCAGTTTCCAACCCTAATATGCACATTATTGGATACATGTCTTGATTCGTTATTCGATCTTGATTTACGGATTACATGCACTTGGTCGCTATTTTGCACAAAATCCAAAAATGATGAATTAAAAGAAAAATCTGGAGAAGACCAGTCCATTAACGGGCCGATGTTGATAGTTATAGGAGAAGGAACTGTCCCGACACTTATAACAAGCAACTTATCTTCATTTGTCTTAATGTTTACAGCTTTCTTGAAGACATTCACAACTGTGCCAAATAATCCCTCTGTGGAGCAAGTAATGTTCCTATGTATGCCTCCTATGCATTTACATGTAGAGAATATTGTTGGTGATTCTGAGGGCATAGGCACCATCAATAGTTTTTGATCTAAAAGACCTTCATTATATGATTACTAGAGGATCTTGTCAAGAAGATCTTCAGTTTCTTTATCAAGTTTGGGCGGCGGGTTCCAATTCACATCAACAACTTTGATATTTTGGAGCTTTAGAGCATTATAGAAAATATCTAACCCAATATTTACCACATTTAGATCATAATCCAAGAGGCGTCTTGCTGTGGTAGCCATGTTAGTAGTACTATTCTTTTCTTCTGTCATAATAATGACATCTTCTTTTCTCCATCTTAGCCTGAAAACTCGTTCCAGCCCTGCGGTAATTCAATGTAATTGGAATATATGTGCCCCAATTCTATTTGACCTCTTAGTACTATAAGAGCTGAAGCAATAACAGCCAGTGCATTAGTAGGCATAACAACGCATCCAACACTATGCAATTTTGAAATACTTCCCTCGTAGCCTTGAATATCGTTTTTGGTACCACAAACATGGGTTATAATTGGCAAATAATGCCCTTGCTTGTGAGCAATTTCTTTCGCCAGTTGTAGTTCTTCTATAACTGCTCCAACTGGATCAGGATTTGACCCATATCCAAGGACAAAATCTAATAAAATCACACCAACCTCTGGGTCCTTGGCCTCTTCTAATATCCTGAATTTTCTTATTGTTGGATCTATCATTGGATGAGGTCTCCCCTTTGTAAATTCCTCTTCTCCTAGATCTACGATAGAGTGGTTTTGACTCTTGAAAGAATCTTGAAGCTCTTTTACTTGTTCTATTGGTGCATTGGAGTATATCTGTCCCATATCTACAATATCTTTAAGGATGACTTGTGCTTCATAGGTAAACGTGCCCCCTGTGTACAGTGCTCTAATGAATTTCTGATTGCTTTGCAGTTGGCTCCATTCCCTTTGTAAAAGATTCACTAGCCCTTCAGATGGTATATAAAGTTGAGAAATCGCTTTTTGTAGATGCTGGTTTCCAAGTGCATTTGCAATTGCTAATACAGAGGATGCTAAGGAGTTAACCTTAACGATCCTTGTTTCACGATCAGCAGTAGTAGTTGTATGCCTAGAACTCGTACTAACTGAAGAAGCTTCCTCAGATAGCAAATTTTCACTGTGTCCCTGCTGCTGATTCTTCTTCTTTCCTGCAGGAGTTAACTGTCCACCTATGAAAGCCAGAACATATTTCTTGGTGCCTTTGGCGATTACATATTCCCTTATTTTCTGTTCAACTGATCCTGAGGGGGGCTTTGAAATAATAGCTATCACGTCAATATCATCATCTTTTTCCAAGATTTTCATACATTCAAGCATCATTATTCCGCCAACCTTGTCTTTTGGATCGTTGCCTCCCACTCCAAGCCCGTGTTTTACACCTATTCCGCATTGATCCAGCAAGCATGCAACTTCTTGCAGACCAGTACCTGCTGCGGCCACTATGCCAACCGGGCCTACGCTGCTAATTGCATTTGAAAATCCTATACCCTTGCCATTGATTATGGAAGTCCCTGCCCCTGGACCCAGAATCAGAACTCCCTTCGTCACTGCCTGCTTTTTTATTTTCAGTTCATCTTCCACAGGTACATGATCGCTGAAAATCTGCTGATGTATGCCTTGTTCTATGAGCTTATATGAAATATCCTTAACATATTCTCCTGGTATAGACAGTAATACGAGGTTTGTGCCCGGCATCTTTCTAAGAGCCAAGTCGATGTCCATAGTCTTTTCCTGATCTCTGGAATCTAACCGATCTTCTTCAGGAGACTCAAACAGTTTACCGATCTGCTCAGCCGCTAAATCAATCGATTGCTGATCTTTTGCCCTAACTGCAATTATCATATCTGATTCATTTGCTTGCTCGATAAGAGATGGTGAAAAGCCAAGACGGATTAGTACGCCTTTATTAGTCTCGGTGGCCATAACTATCGATGCTTCTGAAACACCACTAGACCGACTGAGTTTCTCAGAAATTTTCATAAGTTGTAATGAATCTCGATAGAAATTCGGTTTTATCACAACATGGGACATATCTTCTTTTGGCAATGCTTTCACAAGCGGCGAGGTAATCTTTGTATTTAAAGATAGATCAATAATTCCAAACATATAAGCATAATTAATTTTTTTGAAATTTAATGATACACATGTTGCATAAATAATTGCCGCGGCGCATTTATTATAGACATAAAAATATTCTCGCAGGGAGTCGGGTAATACGTGCCGAAATTCTTTGTAATTCCTTATATCTTATGGTCAAAGAGGTGAGCAAAGGTAGCGTAAACGTGAATATGTAAGTTTTACAACTTTATGATATATGACAAATATTTTAGCATATTATACTAAAGTATAATATGTTCTTGCAGAGCAAATTTTTCATTGCATTCATAAGTAGATTATTCGGGTCGGGTGCTAAAAAAGACCTAGAAACCCAAATAGATAGAAAGGGAGAGAGCCTTGAGATTAAGAATCTCTCGTCTTCTATTGCTACAGGCGAGCCTGTTGTGACAATGAAGGGTATCATTATCAGGTTTGGAGAAGTTACGGCAAACAATAATGTGAATTTTGAACTCCGTAAAGGCGAAATCCATGCATTACTGGGTGAGAACGGCGCGGGCAAAACTACTCTGATGAGCATCCTTTATGGACTATATCAGCCTCAGGCCGGCGAAATAATTGTGAAAGGACACAAGACATCTATGAAATCACCAAATGATGCGATGACACTTGGCATAGCGATGGTTCATCAACATTCTTTGCTAACTCCGCCACATTCAGTCACGGAAAATATCATTGTAGGTCTTAAGGAGTCCCGGGGGTTATTTCTCAATATATCCACTGCAGAGAAGAAGATAATCCAATTGTCTGAAAAATACGGCCTGAAAATAGATCCGAAGGCAATAGTGGGCGATTTGGCAGTAGGAGAACAGCAGAGAGTAGAAATAATCAAGGCACTTTATCGCGATGTTGACATTCTTATTCTTGATGAGCCGACTTCTATGCTCACTCCTCAGGAAGAAAAAGCATTATTTTCAACTCTTCAGTCAATGGTTAGGCAGGGTCTTTCAATCATATTCATTACGCACAAGTTGCACGAAGTAATGGAGGTAAGCAACAGGGTAACGATACTTCGTGGAGGAATGGTAGTCGGTACTGTCAATACTTCTGAAACTAGCGAAACTGAACTGGCAAGGATGATGGTGGGTCGTCCTGTGATAGAGAACATAGCCCACAAGGTATCTTCTAATAGTCCTGTAGTCCTGCACCTGAAAAATGTCTCAGCTTTAAACAATGCAAAGGTAATGTTTCTAAAAGAGCTATCCCTTGAGTTAAGGAAGAGTGAAATTCTTGGTATAGCTGGTGTCGATGGAAATGGCCAGGCTGAGCTTGCAGAGGTAATAGCTGGTTTGAGGAAGGTACAAAAGGGCGAGATAATTATGGATGGCAAGCCAATAACCACTCTGTCACCAAGAAAAATTAGGGAATTGGGTCTAGCATATGTACCTCAAGACCGCCTTGAAACTGGCCTAATCTTAGAGTACTCGATTGCTGAAAATTTGATTCTAGATAGATGGTACTTTGAAAAATACTCTGGGAGGGTCTTCTTGAAAAATGACGAGATTAAAAACTTTGCTAAGAAGGCAGTCTCTGAATTTGAAATAAAGACACCTGGCATCAATGTTCCAGTAAATTCTCTTTCTGGAGGTAATCTGCAGAAGGTACTAATGGCAAGGGAGCTTGCAAGAAATCCCAAAGTCTTGGTTGTGCATAACCCAACTAGGGGTATTGACATAGGAGCGACACACTATATTCACGAACAACTCATAAAACAAAGAGATGCCGGCGTTGGAGTTTTAATGATATCCCTTGATCTAGATGAAATACTGACTGTTGCCGACCGTATCGCAGTGATGTATGAAGGCAAGATAATGGCTGTGATGGATGCGAAAGACGCCGATGTAGATTATATAGGTCTTTTGATGGGAGGAAAACCATCAGCAGTTTACTCCAAGAAGAATGAGGAGGAACAAAACAAGTGAGCCTTGTTACTACATTCTCTCAGATACCGAAAAAAATGAGAGATGTAAGAACGTATGTTCCCTTTGCATCTGCAAGTCTTGCTTTTGTTGTGGGAGCAGTTATACTTGATTCCACGGATATTGATGTTGGTAGAGCATATACCATCATGTTTAGAGGAGCCTTTGGATCTATTTTTGGAATCGGAGATGTGCTAGTAAAAACGATATCGCTCGTGTTAACAGGTCTCGCTGTCTCTGTTGCATTTAAATGTAGACAGTGGAACATAGGCGCAGAGGGACAGCTCTACATGGGTGCCTTGGGTGGTACGCTTGTAGGCATTTCTTTGGTTGGCGCCGTGCCAGGTCTTGCGATTTTTTTGGTACTGCTTCTTAGCTTTGCGTTTGGCTCACTTTTTGCTCTAGTTCCTGCTATCCTTAAGGTCAAATTTGGAGTGAACGAGGTCATTTCCACGGTTCTTCTAAATTTTGTGGCAATACTTTTCATTTCATATTTACTTCATGGACCACTTAAGGCTCCCGGTTTTAACCCTTATTCACCTGAAATACACGAAGCATCAGAGATGCCAATTGTCCTTCCTGGAACTCGTCTTCATGCTGGCATCTTCGTAGCTGTAGCTGCCACTGTCGGTGTATACTATTTATGGAAGACCAAGATAGGTTTTGAAATTAAGAGCGTAGGTGCTAACAACAATGCAGCGCGCTATGCAGGAATGAACATTACAAAGAGCACCCTCGTTACATTTGTAATTAGCGGCGGCTTGGCCGGACTGGCAGGGGGTTTGTTAGTGTCCGGTGTCCAGCATTTTCTGATCGAAGGCATCTCGCCTGGATATGGTTTCATCGCTGTGATAATAGCGCTGCTGGGAAGACAGCATCCAATTGGCGTAGCGGTAGTTGCATTCTTCTTTTCAGTTCTAATGACTGGCTCTGAAACGATGTATAGAAGCTTGAGCATACCAACGGCATTTGCTATGACTCTCCAAGCCCTTGTCCTAGTGTTTGTATTAGTAGGTCAATTATTTATCATTTGGTTGAATAAAAGACAGACGAGGAGGCTCGATCAGAAGGAAAAATGGCTGGCGAAATAGAAGCAATCATCATTGGTGTTCTTGCATCTGGAATTCGCTTGAGCACTCCAATACTTTTTGCTGCGCTAGGTGAAAGTATTGCAGAACGCTCTGGTGTCCTTAACTTAGGAATAGAAGGGATGATGCTAATTGGGGCATTTGCTGGATTTATGGGC
>JAICHI010000053.1 GCA_025922735.1 Nitrososphaeraceae archaeon
CAACTTTTGGCAAATTTTGTTTAGTAGTAACTGCATGAGTTATGTCATAGGCAGCAGTTAATGTGGCAGTTACTTTGTGCAATTTTGCTATAGCTTTTATTTTTCCGACATGTATGCCCGTATTGTATCCGCTTTTTAATTTTATGACAATGTATTCTTCACTAGCAGATTCATAGCGCGGCATCAACAGGCCAGTCATCTCGCCATCCTCGGTAGCAATCTTGATGCTGTCGCCAACTGAAATGCTGTGCTTTGATAATAGCTTGAGGCCTGCTTCTTCTCTATATCCGCCACTATTGTCATGCTTTGTCAATGCTTTCAAAGCCGATTGCTAAATATATTAACAAATCTTTTTCTAGCTAAAGAGTGTCCGGGCTCCATCCACTATGAATTGTACTGCAATAGCGGCAATGAGCACCGCAAAAACTCTAGTAACAATGATTGAGCCTCGCCTTCCAATCACTCTATAAATCCTATCGATGTACCTTAAGACGACATAGGTGATACCTATCACTATCAGGATCGATAAAGCAGTCACGATCAGACCTGTCGTCTGAAACGAGATTATCACAGCTGTTATTGCGCCAGGGCCGGCAAGCAGCGGAAATGCCAATGGGACAACACCCGATTCACCCTGCGTCCCTGCGCCGGCAAATCTCCACTCGCCGTGTGTAAGAAGCTCAATCGATACAATGAAAAGCAGGATGCCGCCGGCAACCATGAAGCTGGAAATGGTGATGCTAAAGATGGATAGTATTTGCGTGCCGGCTACTGCAAATACAAAGAGCAAACCAGCTGCAGTTATGATTGCAGTCTTGGCAACAGATGCCCTTTCTGTCCTTTCCATCTTCTGTGTAAGTGCGATAAACACTGGCACACTTCCAATTGGATCAATTACTACAAAGAGTGCAATTGTCGATCTGATAAGATCTGTAAGAAAAGTGGAAGAAATGTGATCCACATTATGTATTGGCGGCGATGTATATTATTATTAGCTGTGCTCAGTTATTGCAATATTTCTTGATTCCAGTATCTTTAGGATCGCCTTTTCGATGTCATGCTCAGTGATGTAGCCAAAGTCCCATGCGTCGATAAAATGGAGAAAATCGCTTTCCAACAGCTTCGCTGTATTCTGAAACTCCGCCATCCTATCTAGTGTATCCGGCGACCTATAGCCTTTGGCTACCATGATGGGACAGCGGTGGTCTTTCTCAATTGGGATATACCAAGCATTCTTGGCAAACCGGTAATGGCCGTCAGATATCATAGTATACATACGCATCAGCTCCTCATTTGTTAGCTTTTGCAGGTCGATATACCACAGTTCGTTAACAAAGCTTGATGCTAGCCGTCCTCCTTCCTTGCTACTATTCTTACTGCCAAACAACATCGGTGATGTTGTATGGTCAAACAGCTAGAAATATATTATTTTCTACTTAGGTGATATGGCCCTGCATATCTCTCTGGGAAATTGCCCTAACTCTTTCAACACCCTTTATTTCCTTTATCACTTTTGAGACAGGCTTGGGAACAAGATCTTCCCAATTTTCTTCCGCAGCCATCCTCTTCCTTATCTCAGTAGCCCTCATCTCTTCGCGCCTGTAAAGAGGCGCTTCAATTGCCTTGATACCTTGCTCCCGAAACAGCATGAGTGTAAATAGGTCGTTTGCAAACACGACGTCGTATTTTGGTACGAGCATGTTCACTTGATGGGTCCAAAGTGAGTGCACATCACTATCGGGGACTGGAATTATCAGTATGCGCCTGACATCTGCTTCACTATCAGCATCAAGTGATTCTTTTATCATCATGATCCTCTCACCCGCAGTGAATGGATTTTTCGGTTCGTGGCTCTTTTGTGCGCTTCCGACTACTATTACTAGCTGGTTGACCCTGCTTAGTGCAAATTTAGCAGCGGCAAGGTGCCCCTTATGAAAGGGCTGGAACCTGCCGATGAAAAGCCCGTTAGTAGTCAACAGCGATATGCTAGAGTCAGCACTATTTTAAACATATTTTTGAGAAAGGTTCATGGCCAGTTGAAAAGGTCATAGTAAGCATGTTTCAGATTGTTTCCATGCCTATCTTTGAAAGAAGGAAATATGTGTAGTCGGGCCGATAGGCAAGAACAGTTGCCCCACATCAAAATAATCTGAAACAGTCACAACTATCCTGCAAGGGATGATACTGCGCAGTGGACCTGCGGCTACTAAAAAATTTAAATAGTTAAAATGAATTTACGCTTTCACTATTTTCTTCCTTTGACTATCTTTTTTTTATGTTGTAGTTCCTGTGGTCATTGCATCAGATCCTGTAGCACTGGTGGATGCTTCTCTTTTGCCGACCCGCTTTCTTCTAGTTGTCGCTGATGCGCGACCACCTTTTTTACCTCCTTTTCTTCCAGCTGCAGCTTTCTTTGACTTTGTTTTTGCTGCACTCTTTGATTTTGCTCTTGCCATATCGTTGCTGTCTTTTAGAGCTTGCACTACTTTATTAGATCATATGATGGAATGTACTTGATTGTCTATTTATATCTTAATTATAGATGATACTTATCATACATTATTAACAACGATTGTATTGATTTAAACAGTATCTGGAGCCTTACTGTCTGCAGTTCCATATGGGGACACAGCTTTATCAAAGCATAGGAGTGTGTCAACCTGCATCTTGAGAAAACATCCCTTTCTGTATAAGATCTAAAATAAATGATTGACTGTCACAACGGTCTAGACATCTATGGGAGTAATTGAAAAATGAAAATTTAATTCTGCAAGCTTACTATAGCTGTCTACAATGACATCTGCCTTATCTTGTGCACCAAGAATTGTCTTTGTGATGTAGGTCTGCGTATGTTTTTATTAATTGTCATCTTTTTCGTTACTCCTGTCAATTTACGTAAGGAACTTAATTGTATGCCACCATTGACTTTATTGACTTGTGACATCTCTTGTTATTCTTTCGACGAGTGTTTGAGCTAGGGTAGGAGCCCCTGTATCATCAGTAGTTTCTTCTATTTCTGCCTCATCAGTGTCGCCGTCAGCCTCATCATCGTCAGTATCTAGGTCCTCCGGAACTATCCTATATATCGAGCCGCCGTCGTCCTGGAAGGTTAACACATAAAGGTATCCGTCAGGTCCGACTTTGACGTCTGTGATGCCTCCAAATCCTGTTCCAAATAGTATCTCACCGACTTCGTCTCCAGGATCCAATGCTCTATCCGCCAAGCCTCCTCCCAGAACAAGTTGTGTTCTGTTTTCATTTAAGTCAAAATGATATAGATTACCATTGTTATAATCGCCTACAAATAAATCGTTTTGGTATGCCGCACCTAGCCCAGTTGAATTGAGGAAATCGAGCCCTGTTGGAGCAACGGTTTGTTGCCAAGTGAATTCCGGATCACTATACCTGCCCCTGCCGTCAAAATCTACCAAGTCATCTTCTATATTTAGATCACCTGCACGTCCAGCCAATCCAGATACATCTCTCCATCCGCTGTTAAAGCCAGGTTCGACGAGGTTGAGTTCATCATATTGATCTGGACCATTTTCTGTATCCCATAGGTTGCCAGTTACAGGGTCAAATTCCATGCCAAAGCTCTGTCTTATGCCGTACCCATAGTATAGATTCAGAGGGATTTCCTCACTAATGACACCTTGAATATCTGCTACTCTGCCTTCTTGCGTTATTCTAAATACTCCACTAGTGCCATCCGGTTCTGGAGCATCTTCAAAGTTTTGAGCCTGTGTTTCATGGTGGTCCACAGTACCAATTACCACGTAGACATTGTTGTCTGGACCAACGGTAACTGGTCCCCCATGATAGCGAGGACCTGGTGTAGCTGGAAGGTCTAATAGCAATGTTCCATTTGATAATTGCACTTGAGCCTCATCATCATCATCATCTCCGATAGCCTGTACTATGTTGTATTTGTAAAGGCGGGTGCCGCTAGGTGGAATTCCTGCACTCCAATCATCACCATCTTCACCTCCGCCTGATTCTGTGAAGTACAGGAAAACATACTGTTCATTATTAGCTGTACCATTCGTGTTGGAGATGTCAATTCCTAACAAACCTCTTTCGTCATTGTTTGCAACTTGAACATCAATTACAGGATCATCCTGCATTTCGCCGTCAATAATTCTCTGCACTCTGCCAGAATCTTTTTCAGTGACCAAGATATCATTCTCCCCTAAAAAGGCCATTGAAGTAGGAAGTTCTAGACCGTCAAAGACCTCTTCTACTCGAAGATTAGGATCATTTACGTCAGGTGATGGAGGAGGTCGATTGTGCAAAATATGCTCTCGCAGTTCCTGTGCTGAGGCTCCCCTTAGAAGGGCTGTAGGGTCAATAAAAGTGAGAGCCTGTGATGATACTAAAAGTAGGCCTGAGAGCAGTAGTGTAAGCGAGATCGTAATACTCTTTGGTAAAGACTTTATTCCCACTACAAACAATCCATGTATACTAGCTTATTAACAATTAGGATTTCCCCCTCTGGTAAAATTGACCTAATGTGCACTATGAAAAGTAACTACTAATTTTTTTGGGACACAGCTTGATTCCAAACTTAGCATACGAAGAGGGTCGGATACGCTAGATTCTCTTATGAAGAGTTATAGAAAAAATTTATTGTGATGTCTCTATATTAAAGGAATGATGCAAAAATTCTTTTTTTATCTACCATGCTAAAAAGAAACTGCATTATCAAGGTAAAATGATGATCTCTCTAAATTAGTGATATAGACTAAATAAAGATCTATGCATTATGATCTCCAAAGTAATCATGCAACTTAAGAAAAATTTGCTCATGAGGCTACTTCAAGCCCTAGATGTATATGAACTAGCAATGAAATATTAGAACCGAATATGATTCTTGTGTCTACAAAGCCAGCCAACCAGCCAATTACTGTTGGTTGCTCTAGTTTATAAGAAAAGGCCATGAAATAAGCAACATTCCTGGTGGTTAAGTTCCAAATCATCAGCTAGCTACATTGTTGCAATAGCTGTTATTATTCAACTAGAAATTGCAGTATATACTCAGTTCTAGAAGTTGGATACGAGTAGTACACACTTGTGCAGTTGTGTCCTTCTAAATTATTGTTCCTTGATAGCTGTCTAATACTGGGCAGGGCTTACACAAACTAAACAAAAGAAGATAAATCAAACAAATTTTAATATATGCCTATATCATGCTCTACCCTCGGTAGAATACTAATTGTCCGTAGATATGGCAGTGAAAGTTCTTGATGAGAGTCTTGGAAAAGTTGTCCTTATCAAGCTTAAGGGTGGCAAAGTCATCAGAGGAAACCTTCACGGTTTCGATCAGCATATGAACCTGTTGCTTGAGGATTCAGTAGAAATTCTGGAAGAAGGCAAGTCTAACGAGCTGGGCACTATCGTTGTCAGAGGAGACAATGTGGTCATTATCTCACCACCACCAAAGTAATCTATAAGGAGAAGCTGAGTGAGAAATGACAAAAGGCACTACATCGATGGGCAAGTTCACCCGTAAGAAAACCCATATAAGATGCAGA
Organism: Nitrososphaeraceae archaeon; assembly: GCA_025922735.1. Classification (GTDB taxonomy): domain Archaea; phylum Thermoproteota; class Nitrososphaeria; order Nitrososphaerales; family Nitrososphaeraceae; genus Nitrososphaera. The sequence continues at coordinate 5,532 of JAICHI010000053.1, forward strand.
AGGTGTGGCCACAACTCATATCATAAGCGAGGTAAGAGGTGCGCAAAGTGCGGCTACCCCGACCCAAGAATTCGCAAGTACGAATGGATTAAGCGACAGGTCATCTGATACAACGCAAAGCTTTTCTTCTAGCGAGCATTGGCAAACCCATATAATGTCCACAGAAATCGCCCTCATAGCCGGTTCATCTATTGCAGGTGTAATATCAGCAGTATTTCTAGACAAGCTTTTTCGCTTCAGAAGTAACAATAAAAAGCCTGCACGGCCGTCATCATCCAGCGCCTCCATACGGGCGGAACTTCTATCACTCCTGTTTGAAAAGAACCTTACAGCTGAGGCAATTACTCGGGTATATGAAGCAGCTCAGGATGGCAGGATCGACAGGTTAGAGCGTGACAAACTGTTGCTGAAATACAAGCAGCAACTCGATTCGCTCAACCAAAAGGTCGCTTACCTGCAGCCTGTGTCAGACTTTTCGGATCTCAAGGAACTCCGCAACAACCTTGTGTCGTTCCTCGAGGACAGGATTTCTGCGCTTGACAAAAAGTTATTAGATCTTTCAAAATCCAGCCCTCATTCCCAGGATGATATTGACACAAATGCGAAAAAGATACTTGCCGAAACGTCGAAGGTGCAGTCTGTTACTCCTATAGAGCAAAAGATGTTCAAGGGTGATGAACAAAGCATTAAGCAGTTACAAAAGGAAATAGTTCAAGCGCTACAACACCTTGAGCAGGTTGAGATAGACAAGGACTAACGGGTTTGGCATATAAACGCCTTTGGCGAGGCTTGAAATATTGCAAGCGACATAGTGTGTTTCTATAGTTCTTTCTTGCTAACTTATTCTATTCAACTTCGAAAGGAATTATAGAAATGTAGTATGGTTCTATGTAAGTAGCACATATAGAAAAGCAAATAGTGTGGAAAATTCCCACCTACCCAATTGGTAGCGCGCATAATCGACGGCAAGGTCGTATCGGCAGACGTAAAATCAAGAGTAATAAGGGCTGTTCTAGAATTGAAGGAAATCGGCGTCCAACCATGCCTTGCGACGGTGCTAGTCGGAGATGATCCTGCGTCTGTAAGCTATATTCAGAGCAAGCATAAGGATGCAAAAGAGGTAGGTATTGTCACAAGGGATCATAGGCTTGACGCCAGCTTTAAGCAGAAGGAGCTGCGCGAGCTCGTGCAACTCCTCAACAACGATCCTGCAGTCCACGGCGTCTTAGTACAACTACCTCTGCCTTCCCATATCGATGAATTTGATATACTCGCCTCTCTAAGCCCGCTGAAGGATGTGGATGGCTTGACGCCGTCCAGCGTTGGCATGCTGCAGAGTGGTATTGCAGCACTTAAGCCCTGTACACCTTCTGGCATCATGGAGCTTTTGGATTATTACAAAATAGATGTAGCAGGGATGGACGTAGTCATTGTAAATCGCAGTAACTTGGTGGGGAAACCGCTTTTGATTTTGTTGTTGGAACGAGACGCCACAGTGACAATTTGCCATTCAAAGACAAAGGACCTTAACGAAAAGCTACGCAGTGCAGATCTGGTTGTTACTGCAGTGGGCAACCGTCAGCGCTTTACACTTAATGCAAACATGGTAAAGGAAGGTGTAATCGTTATTGATGTTGGGATAGCTCGACTCAATGGCAAGCTGATCGGAGACCTTGACTTTGACTCTGTAAAGCAAAAAGCATCTTGGATAACGCCGGTGCCGGGCGGAGTGGGCCTTATGACTCGAGCGATGCTTTTGAAAAATACCGTGACTGCTGCTGCTTTTATAACACGAGAGATGAGTAAGTAACTCTGCTGTCAGGCAAAAAAGAAATACGACAAAAGATGCTTGA
>JAICHI010000054.1 GCA_025922735.1 Nitrososphaeraceae archaeon
AATAGAGGAGCTGAAAAAGAAGCAAGCCTATGTAAACAAGATGGCCCTTGAAATGCAGCAACAGCAGATGCGTCCGATGTTTATCTATATGATACCGTCGTTTCTCATCTGGATACTTGTGTTACCTGCAATATTTGGCGCAACTGTGTCGCTATCACCAATATACATTACATGGATAACATGTAGTGATGAAAATGTGCAAACCGACACCCAACCAAAATTAGACGGAAATGGCCAACCTGTAATAAATCCCGATGGTGGAACCACCCTTAATGGTCCCTGCAGATTACCGGGGCAGGTTTACCTGTGGGGTTGGTTCCTGATAACCTCGTTTGGGTTCAGTGGAATAATATCCAAGGTGACTAAGACAAGCATGCCTAGCATAACAGGATAAGATGGTCGCCAATAAATTATTTAGTATTGTAATTTCAGGCTGGCCTGCGGTAGGCAAGACTACCATAGCTTGCAAGCTTGCAGAAGAATTTGACATTACGATGTATAATGGGGGTGACATATTAAAGATGCTTGCCGAAGAAGAAAACAAAGGCTATTCAGTTAAAAGAGATGATTGGTGGGACACTATAGAAGCAAAAAAGTTCATGGAGAAACGCAAATCAGATCCTTCCTTTGACAAAAAAGTAGACAAGAAGCTCATCGAGATAGTAAAGAAAGGAGGAACAGTCATTACAAGCTACACACTGCCCTGGCTTGTACAAGATGAATCAATCATCATCATTAAGTTTTGGCTTCGAGGATCGCCGGAAAACCGCGCCAGAAGGATGGCCAACCGCGACGGCATCAGCTTTGAGGAGGCAAAAAGGATAATCAAGCTGAGGGACGAGGAGAATAAAAAGATCTACTACAGACTGTACGGCTTTCGCTTTGGCGAAGATCTGACCGTTTTTGACTATGTGCTCAACACTGATAGGTTATCCATTGACTCCCTTGTAGATATATCAAAATTAATAGTCAGACGGCACATAGGTGTACCAGATTGATGATGCTACCGCAGCTGAAGAACCTTATCAAGATAGACGATGACATCACCAACGACAACTACGGTCATTACCCGGATAAGAGACCAATTGAGTCGTTGCTGTATTATGGTTTAGTGCTTGTGGATAAGCCGGCTGGCCCGACAAGCCACGAAGTTGTAGCATGGATAAAGCGAATATTGAAGATAGAAAAGGCCGGCCACAGCGGCACGCTTGACCCCGGCGCAACAGGTCTTCTGCCGATAGGATTGGGAGAAGGCACCAAGGCGCTATCTGTGCTGTTGTTAGGACCAAAAGAGTACTATGCCCTTGCGCGCCTACACTCACATGTTTCATCAGATAAACTAAGAAATATAATGCAGGAATTTACAGGTGAAATATATCAGCGGCCCCCCCAGCGTTCATCTGTCCGACGTGTGACTCGCGTGAGAAGTGTCTACGAATTTGACTACCTTGAAAATTATGACAGGCTAGTACTCATGCGTATCCTATGCCAGGCAGGCACATACATCCGCAAGATAATCTATGATATTGGCGAGGTGATGGCATCTGGAGCCACGATGGTAGAGCTCCGCCGGACAAGGGTAAGCAACCTGTCAGAACAGAATGAGGGTCTTGTGCGCCTGCATGATATTGCAGATGCCTATGAGCGTTACAAGGAAAGAAAGGACGAGGAAAAACTGCGTAGACTAATCCTGCCAATAGAGCATTGTCTAGCAGGTATACGGGCCATCACAGTTCGCGACACAGCAGTCGACGCGCTGTGCCACGGCGCACCGCTTGCAGTGCCGGGCGTGATAGCAGTGCCAAATGACCTACGCAAGGGTGAGCTTGTAGGTGTCTACACTCTAAAGGGAGAGATAGTAGGTTTAGCACAGACGGCGATGACAAAGGAGGAGATCGAGCAGAACGTCCGCGGTATAGCGTTTGTCATGAAACGCATCATCATGAAGCCCAACACATATCCAAAGGCGTGGCGCTCAAAGGGCGAGCAGTCTAGCAACGTCACGATACCCTCAGAGGTCGACCTTGACAAGCTTGAAAATGAAAATGCTGATGAATTCTAAGAATTAATTTTAGAGGGTTTCACCAATGCCTGGCCGCTTGCGGTCTAGCTTGGCAATGTTCTTTGCAAGGTTTTCAATTGTGCCGGGAATATGACAGCGGCACATACAATCGTTGCAATCGACATGATCCCCTGCCTTACAATGATCGGATAATCCCTGAGTAGCCAAAAGCACTGATTGATGCAACATTCCTCAATTTTTAGCTTTGTCTTTGCCCATAATTAATATAGTGATATGGTGGCTAGTGCACATGTTATGTGATGCCGGGGTCGCCTAGCCCGGAAGGGCGCAAGCCTGGAATTTGTCAAACCGGCCAGCTTGTGACCCGTGAGGGTCCCGAGGGTTCAAATCCCTCTCCCGGCGCTTATTTCGAGGGTACTAGGGGATATACTCTAAAGCCAATGAGAGTAAAAAGCATGGAATTGAGAACTTGAAAATATAAGCGACTTCAATTGACTGAAGGCTAGGATAGCCGCTCTACTACTGCGTCCAGAAATCCTTATTTGCTTTATTCCTTGAATTTAGAGAGCCAGTATTTCTTCCAAGTTGAATGTAATGCATAGAAAACTGTTGTAGATACCAAAAATAGTTTCAGTCCCTGCCAAACAGTTTCCAAATTTTTATGTTTTTATCCTGTCCCCACCATTGACGAGGTAACAAGAAACCTGGGCGATCCCCTTTGAAAATGAGAGAATGTCGACATACGGAGGGTTGACAACAGCTATTATCGATCGAAGGATGCATATACTTTTTTACCTAAATGCCGGAAAGGCAATTTCTAAAGATACGTTCTTAAGAATCCAATTGTCTTTTGCCAAGCATCAGCAGTCTCTTTTGGAGCATAATTGTCGCCTGAGGGATTTGCAAATGCATGTCCTACACCCTCATACAGGTAAATCTCATTTGTGACTCCTGATGCATTTAATGCAGATGTAAATTGCTTTACTGATTCAACGGGAATCGCTTGGTCTTGGTCGCCGAAAATACCAAGTATAGGCCAACTAATGCTAGAAAGGGAAGCGGTGTCTGTTACCGGACGCCCGTAATAAACAATAGTAGCAGCCAGCGGATTCTCAGAGCTGTTTAGTGCAAGCTGTAGAGACCAATCCCCACCAAAGCACCATCCTAAAGAAGCTATTCTACTACCATCAACCATTTCAAGTGATTTGACATAATTCACTGCAGACTGCAGGTTGTCTATTGCAGAAGCAGAATTATTTCTAACAGAAGATGTCAACTCCCTCGCACGGTTAGAGTCAGCCGCAACCTCACCTCTATACAGGTCAACTGCTAGTACAACATATCCTTCCTTGGCTAAAATGTCTGCTTGGTTTTTAATGTGTTCATTTAGCCCCCACCATTCATGAATCATGATTACTGCGGGCATTGGTTCTTGTTGTTGTTGTTGTTGTTGAGTATTGTTGGCTAGCTCGGGGTAGACAAGATATCCTGTCGTGTTGTCATAATAGCTGACAGAACTGTTATGCAGTCTTGTTGGTGCTTGTTGAGTATTATTATTACTGTATATGTTGTAACTGTAAGCTATAGTGTTATTATCAAGATTATTACTATTATTTTCATCTTCTTGTGTCGACGCCTCTGTTTGCGCAAGAGCGGGTTCAAAAGTTATAGATGGCAAAAGGAATGATACTGCGGTAGTCTCTAGCATGAAAAAGGTAATTAGCGATATAGTCAGGGCTGAAGAAATACTCTTCATGAACCACCCGAGTAAAAATATGTTTTAACGGTTTTCTCTTCATGTTAGGGAAAAATATTATTACGTTGTTGAGCTTTAGTCAAAAACAGAGAGAAAAATAGAACACACCTACACCTATATGAGAAATGTTAATTATCAAAAATCTGCCACTACTGAAGACAAACAAATACGAGCAGTTCTTCTGCCATAGAGGCTTCCTCGACAACGGGCCTCAACACAATAAGTATATAGATCCAAAGAAAGGAGATTCCATATAGAAGCCAACGTGAGATGCAATTGTAGCAATAATAATTACAGTAATTATTTTGTTGTTTTTCTCTTCAGGGATTTTTAACTATCCTATCAATGCAGAAGCGCATCTTAAAAGAAGGATCAAAAGATGCTACTTCCCAAGGAAAATAAACTTAGGAATTGGAACAAAACTTAACTTTTATTATGATTTTTCCTCTAACTGTTGTTGGCTGCGTGAGCTTATCTCTTCAAGGCAAGTACGACAAAGCATTGCGCTATTGTATCGGTAGATCTTTTTTTTGTCATGATTTAAAAATGAAAATTTTGATAATTCTCTTAAACAATTGTCACAGTACTTCTTCATTGTGAAGAGATAAACACTTAAAATAATATTTAACTCCTCTGGAGTTATAGTCGGTATTCATAATTATGGGCTTATAATATATTAGATATGCCTAGACGATTTTTCGAAGCCCATCTCACACAAGAGGAAATAGATCGAGGTAAGGGACTTCTACGTAGGCGAGTCATGTAAAATAAATACAAAGAGAGGTTGATGATGCTTTTAGCACGCGGTGATAGAATAAGTTTGCTTCGATCATCATCCTTGTGGCTAGTTCTGCGGAATTGCAATAGCACTGTCCGCATCCCTATTGGGAAGGAGTGTGATACTTTTATTACAGGGGAAGATTCCAGAGGGGACGCCACAAATCTTTATCTTTCTCAAAAGGCATCTCGTTGGCCATTATTTCCATGATTCTCATTTCTTCTGTGGTGTTTCGGGTCTTTCTTTTATGGCTTACAGGAACAAATGGATAAAACTTGTTCCACTTGTAATCATATACTAGAAAAGAGCTCTGATTGTTGTCTCTCTCGTTATAAAACTGAAAAACTGCTGCAAGTATTTGGTTTGAAAAACCTCGCTCTATGACCATGTCTCCAACTGCAGTCAATCCTGCTAAAAGATCTTCAATCCTTTTTCCATAGAGGATTATCCACAGATAACCGTGGTAATCTGTAATTGTATCATAATGCAGGTCAACGGCAGAAGATTCTTCTCTTTCCATGGCATCAAGGAACCTCTTCACTTCCTGCTCCATTTCACGAAAATATCGCCCGCTGTTGGTCTTTATTACTAGTGCACACCTACCAGTAGTCACAAGCCCGATCTTCGTATCCAAAGTAATGTGGGATGATGATAGAGAAAAGATAAGGTCTGAATCGTTTACTCTACTTTCGTCATTTGCCCACCTTGCCACCCTATCTTTTATTCTATCAAATAGAAAGCCCAACTTGCTGTTTTTTACCCTCCACCTTTACTATTATCACAAGTGTCCATTCTCTTTTTCAAGATAATGAGGCTGAGGTAACAAATACAACCAGAATAGAGTATTGCATCAGTGATAGAATCTACTATCAGTAGTGCGGTGCACACGCAAGCCCTGTCTCTTTGTGCAGGATTATTACTAGTATTTTGGAGGTATTGCATTATTATCAGTAGCTGCTGTAATTTAACCGCCATAGATAATAACATTGATCTTTTTGGTTCTGTTAACTGATGGGCGATAACCCTACCTGTTAACTGTCGGGTGAGGAGCGGGTCATAGTTCACCTATACATAATAGGTTATACACCTATCAGGTATTGAAGCGAAATCTAAAATTGATAAGAGCGACCAAATTGTTGAACAATTTATAGTCTAACGAAGGAAGGAGAGGGGTTGAAAGCATCTTAGAGCTGACCACAACACCGAAGCAAAAGAAAAATCTCTAGCGAGTATTTAGTTTCTCCTTTAATGATTTAACCTCATTTTCTAGATTATCTAGTCTAGTAATAATCTGGCTTATCTGTTCGTCAAATTGACATTTTGTCCAAAGAAGTGCTATGTCACGGAGGATGTCACCCTCTACATAACCGAACAATAGACTATCATACTCTGTGAGTGTTGGGAACTTTCTAGCGTCTGAGAATAATTTTAGCCTTTTCGATAAAACCTCAAGGGCTTTTTGTGGTTCATCTTTTACTTTTTCATACTCTTCTGTAATTCTTATGTCTATTGCCATTACCTTTGCAGCAATTTTTTCAGGTGCGTCTTCTGACATTTGCTCCAAAGCCTCAGGTTATTTGAGCGTCTTCCTTTTCTCCTTGATTACAACTTCTTGCTTTTTCCCTTCCATCCGTCTAGGCTTATTCCAGTATGGACTCTTGCACCTTGGACAAATTATAGGGTCACCCTCCGTAGTAGAACGTGGAACCCAGATATGCCCACATCGTTCACATTTGTATCCTTCAAGGGTTACTCTACCCACGTCATACCGACTACTCTTGTTATGTATTTAAAGTTTGGGCTATACCTAATAGGTAAGTTCAAATAATATTCAGTACACCATACGTATTAGGTAAGTAAGGTGATAAACGATAAACAACGCTTGCAGAACAGGAAGGCTATAGCCGATAAGCCAAATCAGATAACGAGGATTGACTACCACACATAACAGGTCATCTGAAATTTCTAGACCATCATTTATTATTTGTGTAGTTTAACCAGACTAAATCTAGAAACAGTATTTCTTGAGGTGATATCTGTCTCAGTTCCATCAGGATACCTTATGATAATTTTTTCGCTCTTGGTGCTTAGTAGTATCTTCTTATTCTCTGTTATTTTTCTCTTTGTTATCACTGCTTCTCCAACCGGTCGTATCCTCTGTCTGATCAATATTTCCTCTCCAAACAGTGGAAGTGCCTCTTGTGTGTTCGAACTACCTTGAAAAAGTGGAGTTAATTATCTCTTGAGAGCTTCTTTCTTTTTCTTACCATCTTCTTGTCGCTTTTCCCCTTTTTGCTGCCACCACTCATTCCTTTCATTGAAGATATAGTATGCTTTCAAGTCCGTCTTTGGAACCTAATTTCTTACCGTTAACATATACCTATTCGCATTTCATTGGCACCACTGTTTTCGCAGTGCCTGTCACCCATCTCTTTTCTACTGTAAAGTTCTGTATTGTAATCTTCTTTGAGATAGAGTATTTATTAGCGACAACAGGAACAACTTGTACCTCTGTAGTTTTCTGCTCTTCTTCATTTGTCTTTGAGTCTATATGGGATAGTGACGACATTATAGCTTCCTCTTTTTTAGGATGGCATTTTATGGGTCCTAAAAATTAGGACACGTTGTCCCAAGCGCTGAAGCATAAAAATACAGGGCAGCAGTCTCTATGTCATTATAAGATATTTTTTATG
>JAICHI010000055.1 GCA_025922735.1 Nitrososphaeraceae archaeon
AATATCTCAGGCTCGTTTAGGCGGAAGAGCCTTCAGTTGGCGTTTATTTTCAAAACAGAAATAGGTTGAATCTTAATACAAGATTCACATTCAAACCATACTTTTAGTGTAAATTCTATACCAAGAAACTATAATAGCCAGTCGACGAATTCTACATGTTGTGTGAAAGATAATGGTTGAAAATGGTAATGCTGATAACGTACAAGAATTTATGCAAGAGCAAGTCAACAAAATGTTTGAATTGAGCGGTACTTTGAAGCTGCCGACAATTGGGCCTATGTACGCTTTTTCAAAGGATTTTAGTTCATACGCTAACGATTTTGTCACCCTTGGCAAGGACATGGTTGAACTCAAAAGCAACATGGACAGCTACTGGTCACTTGTGAGTGCAGCCTACGCAAGGGCAGTGAGAGAGACGGTAGAGAGGGCCCCAATGCAGCTGACAACAAAAGAAGATTTTGAGAATTACAGACGCGCCTCCATAGAGGCCTTTGAAGAAAATTTTACTGCTCTCTTTACATCGTCGGAATTCTCTGAGGTCTATGGCAAGCTATTTGGTAGCCAGCTGAATGTATCAAAGGCTATGCAGAGCATAGTCGAGAAGAACTTCAAGACCCTCAACCTTCCAACAAGAAGCGAGGTTGACGAGATGCTGAAGGACATTGTGGAACTGAAGAGAACTGTGCGGGATATGAAGAGGAGTGTTGAGGCGAGAAATGACCAAGCAAGAATTGCAACCTGACCAAAAGGAGCAAAATGTCCAACCAGTGCAGGGCGAGCCAGAGGGGCAGATAAAAAAAGAGCCTACACTTCCTGAGGAAATCAAGGAAGCATACCGCAAGCTCGAAAAGGTAAGGAATATCCTGCACACGGCTGGCAACATTGAAGTTGGCGAGACTCCCAACGAAGTCCTCGTTGAAAAAAGAGCCTACCGGCTTTTGCACTATCAGCAGCTGGTCAGCAAGACTGCGAGGACGCCGATACTTATTGTTTATGCGCTTATAAATAAGTCATATGTGCTTGATCTCCAGTCTGATAAGAGCTGGATTCGCAGCCTGCTAAGTCAGGGTTTTGACGTCTACCTTATTGACTGGAAAGCACCCACTGCAGCAGACAAGTATGTTTCGTTTGACGATTATGTCAATTGCTACATAGATGACTGTGTCGAGGCTGTAATCAAAAGGACTAAAGTAGAAAAGCTGACTCTCCATGGCTACTGCATGGGTGGAACCATGTCGGCGATGTATACTGCACTGCACCAAGATAAGGTGAGGAACCTTGCAGTAATCGCACCTGTAATAGACGGTCAGAAGGATTTCACAGTAATCGGAAACGTTGCAAAGAACATGGATGTCGACAAGATGTTGCACGTCATCGGAAATCTGCAATCTGAACAGTTGTATGCATTATATTCGACACTAAAGCCGTTCAAGCAGGGTATCAACAAGTACTTGAACCTGCTTCAGAATATTGATAACGAGGAGTTTGTCGACAACTTTTTGCGCCTTGAAAAGTGGTTGTATGATACGCCCCCAATAGCAGGAGAAACATTCAGGCAGTGGATCTCTGACATTTATAAGAAGAACCTGCTGGTGAAGAATGAGATGAAGCTAAGCGACAAGATCGTGGACTTGTCAACCATCAAGGTTCCGTTGCTCAACGTTATCGCTGACGAAGACCATCTTGTGTCTCCGCAATGCAGCGCCCCTCTAAATGATGTAGTGTCAAGCACCGATAAGCGTATTATGATGTTCCACACCGGCCATGTGGGACTCATTGCTAGCCATTACTCACAGAATAACGTACTGCCAAAAGTGGGGCAGTGGCTCATGGCAAGGTCGCAGTAGAAATTATAATGTTCGCATAAAAGCATTAATGGCTGTTTTCTCTAATTCAATTTCAAATTCAGAGGCATTTATGCCAGCTACTGTGAATGATAAGCTGCTTTGACTGTCCAAACGGGTATGTCGCCTTATACCGCAAGGACAAATATGAACACCAATAGGAAAGCGAGTATCATCAGATGTGTACAGAAAGGAGTTGAAACGACAGAAGCAAGGGGGCTAATAATAATTTTTATGATGGATGCTAAATGGCATAAGAGACCCTTAAAATCCCTTGCCCGGTAATATCCCGCATGAATACCCCGTACAGCCTTAACAGGATAATAATAATAATATCTGGATCGGTGACAAGAACAACACATGAACTTCAAGGTCAAAGAGATCCACACGTTGTACATCTCAGTGATAGAATACAAAAGTTAGCCATAATGGCATAGAGGTATAAGCCTACATAAGATCGAATTTATATACGCATCAAAGATCGGGATCTCTATTATAACATCGAATTATTCTCATGATTCTAATAGATCGAAGGAGTTATGAGTAGAGCATGGTTTTTGAAGGCATCCCAACTGGCTATGAAATCCGCTTTTTGATCGATATTGGGATTGTACTGGGAGCCGGATTTGCAATAGGTGCAGAAAGAGAATCAAGAAACAAGCCTGCGGGAATTAGTACCCATTGTCTTGTAATTGGAGGCGCTATGATTTTTACGTTCCTGTCCTCCTTAGTGGATCCAAATTCTTCTTCAAGAATTGCTGCGCAGGTGGTATCAGGCATTGGATTCTTGGGAGCAGGCATTATCTTGAAAAGCGAGTTTGACAAGAAAATCACTAACCTAACAACAGCTGCCGCTATATGGTATGCTGCCGCAATCGGCATGGCAATAGGCTATGAATACTACTTTTTGGCAGCTGTGGCTACAGCGTTTGCCGTTGGAGTGCCGCGAATACCTCACATCTCAAAATTGGTGAAAAAGGATGAAGAGACCTAGATTGTAGGTTATAACAATTCAATATTGACATAATAGTTATCACACCATATGATGCTCTTACGATTTATAGGTTGGATAATTGTGAGATTTTGTTGCTAATGCGTAATGAACTAAAGAGGGATATATACTGCGAATGTTGCTGCAATTGTGAGGCCTGGCTGCAATGGGAAAACGAAAGGTTTTCCAATGCTTAGAGGAGGCGGTGGCGGGTTGTGCACTAGTCGTAAAAAATGGAGGAGTGGTGGTCTATCCAACCGACACAGTCTATGGAATAGGCTGCGATCCATACAACGACTTGGCAGTCAAGCGCATCTTTACAATAAAAGGCAGGAATGAAAAAAAGCCACTACCTGTTCTGACGTATAGTATGCAAGACGCAGAAAAAATAGTGTCACTTGGCAGGACTGGCTGGACGCTTGCTGAAAGGTACTGGCCGGGCGCGCTAACAATAGTGGCTCCAATAATCGACCGCAGAATGTCACCTCGGGTGATGAGCGGCAGTTCTAGCTTGGCGGTGCGTGTTCCGGACAACAACTGTGTGTTACTGCTTCTCAAGCACTGCAGATACCTTGTAGGGACGAGCGCAAACTTGTCCGGAGAGAGGGCGCTGAAAAGCGCACAAGAAGTGCTTGATTCGCGGCTTGAAGGCTATGATGCGCTCTTAGATGGCGGAACAGTCGAAAACGGTATAGAATCCACCATAGTGTCTGTAGAAGGCAAGCCTAAAATATTGCGTGAAGGGGCGATAAAATCAAGGGAGATATCGCACCTCATTGGACGGATTTAACCTCATTGTGTCCACTTATAGATTTCGGGAAGAAGATGCACAAGACGAAATTCTTGAGCTGCTTGATAAATTTGGCGACCAGGCAGCAGAGTCTGAAATAATTGAGATAAAGGGTATGATACTTGTACAGAGCTCGCTTGACCCCTTTGCTGTCATTGATAAACTAAAGGAACTTGTGGTCTCAGAACCTTGGCAGGTTCGTTATATTCTGCGTGTATTGCCAGTACAAGTTGTTGTCCCAACACGGCTTGACACAATCAGACAGGCGGCAAGTGAGCTCACTCCAAAAATCGGCAATGACACTTTCAGGGTAACGGTTGAAAAAAGGCACAACTCTCTTGGTTCTATGCAAATTGTAAAGGCGATAGCAGACCAGATCAGTAACAAGGTCGATCTGGACAACCCTGGCTGGATTATCCTAGTACAGGTACTTGGAGGGCTGACCGGGTTATCGGTCCTCCGGCCCAATCAGACTTTCAGCTCTGTAGTTGAGAAGCGTAACTGACATTTTATCTTATCAGTATCGCAGCCTTTTCCAAAAGGTATTGTAGAAATTCGCTGTCGTCCAATTTTGTGGGAAAGCCGAGCATGGTTGCAAGCCAGCTCCTTTTCTCTTCACTTGGATTCAGCACAGAGTCATTCAAGTCAAACTCGCTATTAATCTGGCTTTCAAATTGGCCTAACGATTCGCTATCTTGTGAAAAGGCAATAAAGCAGCCGGCGGTATCCTTCTTCAATCCAGACCTTCTGATCGCTTCTGCAATTTGGTTGGTCCCTGTGAGCCGAATTAGTAGTTCCATTTCACATCTGTTTGTAAGCATGATTTTTCTTTTTTCTGCTTCAAGTGCTATTCTGAGTACCCCTAGCACATGTTCTACTCCATAGACTGAGTTGGCATTTACTGCCTGTATCGATACACTCCTGTGTTGAGCACGCAGCATATCGACTAGCTTTCTGGGATCGTGCATGATCCTTTGGATACCTGTAATCGAAAGGTGATAGCCATTAAGCATGTAATCCATTCCACCGTGAACCACTGTGACGATCGTAACTGTATCGCCGCTCTTTACCATAGTGTTATGTCCATGAAGTGAAGCAGAATCGACATCATTTAATGTAATAATCAAATTGCTTCTTTGCAAGAGACGGGGATCAGCTGAAATGGTTGTTAAAAAGTCCAAGATGTCCGAGACCGATGCACTGGGTCTGTCAAGATTGACCGCAGGTTTGCCGACTGCTTTTTTCGCTCCACCAAGCAGCCTTATAGTTATCATTCCTCAACTTCTTCCTCAGTTTCTCCGACCACAGACGCCATTGAAGCCTTTTCTTGTGCGGCTTGCTTTCGCAAATGTGAGGTGATGTAGCCGGCTAGCTCATTTCTTAGAACCTTCGACCTGATGATCGCTACTTCACCGATGACGTTCTTATTAGCATTAAAATCAAGCCCAAATTTATCTGGATACCTCTCCAATAGCTCAGTAGCTATGCGCTTTATCCTGTTCATGCAGTAGGAAAGCAATTTCAAGGATATTTTATCTTTGTTATCTGTATGCAAGATAGGCATTAGAATTCTTCTGCAGCAGCTCTACTGTCTCATTATAGGACATACCAATGGTATATGCAGCTGATGCGACAACGCTGACTAGAGAAGAAGTGGAAATGGCTGGCTTGTTCTCAAAGCACCTCGAGTATTGCACTGGACCATCCGTTTCAACCAAGAATCGATCTCTGTCTGTCTTTTTCAAGAGCACCTTTTTGTCTTCTGAGTATACAAGCGAAGGACCATATGATACATACAATCCACTATCCATGGATCTTGCCAATTGTTTCTTGCTGCCTGCGAACCAATGTAACAATGCGCTTTTGATTTGGTATGACGGTAGTGTTTCAAGCACTGTGTCGAGCATTCTTCTAGAATGAATCGATACAGGTCTGCCCGTTAACTCTGCCAGCTCAAGCATTGCACCAAAGACTTGCTTTTGCCGCTTGATTGGCACATCGTATGTGCCGTCAAGACCAATTTCACCGACACCGTCTATTGATTGTAAGTTCAACTTAAAGATCTCTCTGAATCTGTCTAGATCCTCTCTAGCTGAAGCTTCTGGGTGTATCCCGATAAATTGTTTCACCACGTTGCGGTGAGCATTGAATAGGTTGAAACTTCTAATTGTAGTTTCGATATCAACTGTAACAGAGCACGCAATTATTTTCATCATACTCAGGCTCGATATGATATGATGCACATAGTTTGAATATTGATTGTCCGTGAGATGAATATGAACATCAAAGAGCAATGATGTACATTCAAAGACGTGATATAAAATAAATATTTGTAAGTCTTACTGCAGAGACTGTTTTTAGTGTTAGCAAAAGAACAAGCTAACGCTTTGGAACTGCCAAGAATGTAATTACAGCAGAGAAGACTTACGTCTTCGTGGGCAAAGAGTAATCACCATGCTCCTTTGCACAGGAAGAACTGATACTACAGCTCTTTTTCATAATTGAGCATCAGAATGCAGGTAACAGTAGGCAAATTAATTATTATTATTATTATTATCATCTTCTTCCTCACATATCATTATTATGCCTGTTGCTGTTAAAGCTGGGCGTTTCTCAAATTGATTCTACCTAAAACATTGGCGTAAATTAGTTATTGGAAGTACAAGTACACTTTTAATATAGTTATGTCAGGTACTGCCTATGTCTTCTGGACCTGAGTTTGGCCTTGCAGTAATGTATCGTGTCATGAAAAAATCCGGCGCAGAACGTATTAGTGACGACGCTGCTAACGAATTGAGAAAGGTTCTAGAAGAGATAGCAGAGAGAATTGCCAAGCAGGCAGTAGACCTATCTTTACATGCAGGAAGAAAAACAATCAAGCCAGAGGACATTAGGTTCGCATCCAAGAATGTGATAAGGCTCTAGACAGCCACGGCCTAATCATCTATTTGACAATGCAAGCAAGTAGCTGTCGCGTATGTCATATGAAAAAAGGAAGAAGCAGCTCTGCTAGTAATGTATTTTGTATAGTTGATGCGGAGACTATTCTCCATATATGTATTCGTTGCTAACGAATTCAATCCCTAAATGAGGCATATTACAGTAATAGAAAATTTCCTGCTAACGTGAACGGTATTTTGCATACAGCCATCCTCCCCCAACCACTACAATAATCAATATTATTATCCCCGCGATTACTGGTGCCAGTAGCTGAATAATAAAGCCGGCTATTGCGAAGAACACAATTAGCACAACTACTGCAATTATAATAGCCGCTATCGCGCCTAAAACCACGCATTAGATAGGTATGTATGATAATTGTGTACTTTAGCTAATATTTCTAGTACATGCATTTACGCCATCCTAGCTGCTTTGATTTCTCACTGGAGATAAAGTCATCCTTTACCCCTCCCAAACCTTTCTACGTGTATGCAGGGTAGTTATCGTAATTTTTCAATCAATTACTTTAGTGGACTTTCTTCGGAATCCTTATAGTTCCCTTCTCTAACTCATGTCAGGTTCGGCATCCGCTAACGAGAACACAAACGTCCA
>JAICHI010000056.1 GCA_025922735.1 Nitrososphaeraceae archaeon
ATTTCCAAAAGCCCCATTCAAGACCGGCTAGGGATCCTCAGGAACTTGTCCGTATTCTTGCGAACAAGAGGTATTATCTTTTCCATTATTATCTCGTGCACGCTCCGCCCTGCCTCTACGTCAAATGATAGCAGGAGCACATAAAAGAGTCGGCTGTTCTCGTCAGCAATGGGAATTGTCGCCCTGACGAGCTTGGCGTAGTTTGACGTGGCGTAATTGATTTTGCCTAGCATGTACTCCCACCTAAGGCGCGTATATTGGCGAGTGGCGGCAGTGATTGCATATTGCGCCCGCTCCTCAGGAGTGAGCAGTGGTTTGAGTCCCTTCCGTTCCGCTGTTGCCACAAGGTGGCCATCTCCATCTGCAATGCCGGCAAACCTGATCGACTTGTCAAGGGCAATCACCTTGTCGCAAAATTCCTGAAAGAATGGCTTCATTCAATTTATCTCCAAAAGCTGAGTATATTTGATTTTCGTACAGACCTAAGCAAATACTTAAATGGGCTACACTGATCATGGTGTCTGCTTTGACTGCTCAGGAAGTTGCAATGCTAGAGGATCATAGGAACTCTCTGTTGAACAGGCGCGAGGTAAGGGTGCTTTTCAGAGGAGCAGCTGGCAAGATCAATAGGAATGAGGCTGCCGAGAAAATAGCTAACCAGCTCAATGTCAATAAAAAGCAAGTTGTTCCAATAAACCTTAGATGTCAAACTGGCATGACAGATGTTCATGGTATATTATACGTCTATGACGATGAAAATGAGGCTGCGAGGCAGCTACCACACTACAGGCTGCTGAGGACACTCCCAAGGGAGGAAAGGAAGAAGATACTTGATGAAGAAAAGGCAGCCAAGCTTAAAGCCAAGCAGGCAGCTGCTACTTCGAAGACTGGTGCTGCTGCAGGTGGTAAGAAGTAATGGTGGACAAAAAAGCTAAAGTCAAAGGCGAGGTCGCCATCTACAAGTTCTACATCGTACAAGGAGACAAAGTAACAAGGACTAGGCGCGATTGCCCTCGCTGCGGCAAGGGGACCTTCATGGCAGAGCACAAGAATAGGTTTACCTGTGGCAAGTGTGGCTTTACTGAGTTCACTCATACTGACAGTGCCAAGAAGACCAAAAAGTAAAAAAAGAAGCTGGCTAGCCGACAATAGACTTTATTTCTTTTTTGATCGTATGCACTATAGAAGGTACAAGCACAGGATAAAACGATTCTATATACCGCTTGCTCTGAATAAGGCTCGAAATATTACTTGGGTATTCGACACTCATATATCCTTCAACAAATTCCTTTGTTATTATAGCTGCCATTTTGCTGTTGCGCGTGCTCTTCAGGCCCCAGCTAATAAACTGCGCCACATCCCATGCTGGATCGCCGGCATTAAAGATAAACTGCTCGACGTCGGTAAAGTAAAGGTGCTTTTCGCTGGCAATGATATTTTTAGGTTTGATATTGCCGAGGGTTGCCCCGGCGCTGTGGATTTTTGCAATCTCTGCTCCAGCTTTGCTAATCAAACTTGCACCACCTTTGCCCCTCATGCAATCTCTTATTACATCTGCTAGTGTTATGCCGTCGAGAAATTGTGTCACTAGCAGTCTCCTATCGAGAACTACTGCCTCAATTAAGGGCGTGTGGAGACCAAGGCTACGTAAATATCGGATCGCCTTATATTCCGAGCCGAGCCTGAAGAGAGGATCCAACCTAAACCTTTTTACCGGCGGATTCCACAGACCTTCCATTGCCCACTTTAGTGCTTTTGATTTTGCAAGCTCTTTGACTGCGATTTTGTATTCGTCTGAGCCATGCTTTAGCACATACATTGTGGTTCTGCTGTTATTTTTTCCGAGCCGCCTCTTTTTTGAAATAGAGTAACTGCCAAGATGTCTAGATAGATCGTCAAGCCAATTCCTACCATCGACTATTAGTCTACCTTCCGGTAACCTCCAGTATGTCTCCCTTGGATATGACATAAAATCAGGTGGTTTCATCGTCATCCTTACGCGACGCCGGATTTTCGATTCAGCTTCATTCACAGCAAAGTGTATGATTTTTCTTCCAGCATAAGTGTGCACAAGATATGAGCTGAACTCTCGAAGCCTTTTTGTAAGCTTTAGACGGGTCTGTCCTTTTTCTATAAATATACGCTTATCTGATATCTGTAAAAGACCATCCTGCCTTGCGGCAAAGATTTCGCTATCCTCTGCAATAATATCTGCTACTGCCCTATGATAGCCCTCAAGTGCAAACTCTATGTTGTGCTTGGAAGTAGTGTACGTCTTGTAGTAGCTGTAAGCCGCACCTGCATACAAAGACATCCTGCGCTTTATCTTCGAAAATGCTACAAATTCTAGCGGAAAGATTATTTCTGTACCAAGTACCCCAGTCGATCCTAAGATATCACGTACTTCCTCCAAGATAACCCGTCGCTTGTAAGTTTGCTCAATCATCGCAAGAAACTCCGCATTAGCAATCGGTTCGTAAACATGGAGTAAACGACCTACTACAAATTCACCAAGGAAGGCACTCTGAGCATCACGCAAGAGTGCTTCGCGGTCAACTGCAAGCGCAGATATCTTCGTACTGGATTCACGAAAATAGGTGTATTTCACCACGTAGGGGTAATTCTCGAGGACGATAAGGAGGTCTATGTCGCTGTCAGGCCGATTGTAGCCGGCAACCCTTGACCCGTATATGCATGTAGCAATCATCGTCCGGCTCTTTGCAACTTTGCTAATGCATCTTCTGATTACTTTGAGTTCCTGTGGAGAAATGCTAGACATAGCTGGTTTTTTTCTTTTTGAGCTTTATGTTTTCAAATTCAATAATTTTGTCTTTGACGCACTGCTCGACCTTGAGGCTCGCCATAGCCTCTATAGGGATTTTCATAATATTCGCATCTAATGATACCTTTGAAGTTGGGAGATCTCTGTCCATCCACGTTTTGATGACCTTCTCTTCTAGCTTCAGATCTCTAAACCCTTCGGGGAACCGGGTGGTGATGTGCCTTATTAGACCAGGGTCGGATTTAAAGACCGCCCGCTCTTCAACGAGCCTAGTCGCGTCAGCATAAATTCCTTCAAAAAGTGTGCTGGACACTTCATCAGATATAACCTTCATCTTGAGTATTCTGTTTACAAGCTCCAAGTAGTGCATGAACTCATGCGCCAAAATCGCATGTATTGTGCCCTTGAGGCCATAGGAAATAAGGGGCGCGGTTATTTGCACAACCACATGTAGTTGCATGTGGGCGTCTACTACTGGTATCGTCCTTGCAAAGAGTATCCCTATCTCAGTAAACTCGACGGCAGAGGTAGAGATCACAAGGTTTGGCTCGGCATAATAATAAGGATAATTCAAGCCAGATGCTTCCTCGACTCGCTTAATGCCTTCTATGACTAGCGGAAACCTTTTCATTACAAGGTCATAAACTTTTTGCGGTATTTGGCCGAGTCTGTAGGCATTATGAACCTTGTAGAGCGGGTCAAAAGTGTTCATCTATTGCTGATGTCAAATTGAGCCGCCGAAAGAAAAACGTTACTGAAATTGAACGTTCAATATGTCAAACATAATGCATTCACACTTCGCTCCAAGAATTTCTGAAATGTTAGGCTTCATATATTCTTCGCCGCCTACAAGTTGCTTGATCATCAGCCCGCCGTCTGCGACAATTGTAAGGATAAACTGGTTGCTGTCAAGCTGCCTAACGCGTACAGAATGTAAGCGTTTTATACCTCTTTTTGACTTGTTCTCAAAGCTCACTTTGGACCCAGAGAGGGTATTGAGCTTTTTTAGAGTTTTTTTTGTCAGGGCATTTTCGCATCTTATGTGGATTTTGGTCTTGACTATAAAGCGTGGTTGGATTACAGGTATATCGTTAATCATTTTCAACATCGCTTTGGCACCATTGCCTTTGATCGTCTTATTTTTGAGCTTCCTCTTCTTTGGATTAAAGACTCGTACGTAAAATGGCCTGCCGCTTCCAAGAACCAGGCTGCTCTGATCTTCGCTTCCGATCCATGTGAATTTTGGTGTCTGACCCCTAGTAATCCGCACCAGCTCCTTTGCAATGATGCCTTCAACACTGTTAAAGCCGGATAATCCAGAATAATTGCAGGAATTGCAGCCCTTACCGCCGCAATTAGCGCACTTGTCCTGTCTTTGCGGCAGTCCTCTTGACTTTTTGATGTAAACTCCTGCAAATGCAATCGGTCTGGATATGACTGCCAAGTCTACATTGTTCTCCTTATCTACAGTCAGAGTAATCGTGATGTCCGGCTTCCTATATTCCACCTTTTTTCCTACCAGCCGGGCGAGCCGTATCCCAAGCTCCCTGGTCAGATAGTGCTTGATATTCGCTCTTCCTCTTATTTTCAGCCGAGCCCTCATTGTGTCTTCCCTCTCGTACAGCTGAGTCGATAGCGTGGCGCCAATAAGAAAGGTGTCAAATTCAAAGCCCTTGACGGCGGCCAATATGTTGTTTGCTATAGCACCAAGGTTGTCCATCAGTCCTCGGCAGATATAGCATGGCCTACTAGACTTGCCTGTACTGATGTGTCTTTCAAGACAGTGCTTGCAAAGTCTGTACTGCTTTAGCAGTGTTTTCTTGGGCATTAACCAAGACCAAGTTTTCTAAAAAATCCTCCCATTCCTCTACCCTTGTTTTGCTTCATGAAACTCTTGGAGGTGTTGTACTGCTTGATCATTTCCTTGATTTCTCCTTCAGCCAGGCCAGAGCCTCTTGCTATCCGTTTTCTCCTTGATTCATTGATAATGTCTGGGTCTTTTCTTTCTTGCTTTGACATTGACTGAATGATAAAGCGCCACTTTTCCATCCTCATTTCCATTTCGTCTAGCTTATCTTCCTTGACCATACCTGAAATTCCCAAATTTTCTATGATGTTCCTAAATCCCATTTTGCTTGCTGATTCCATCTGAGCATAAAAGTCCTCAATAGTCATCTTGCCGCTCATCAGTCGCTTTACCTGGTTCTCGTCTGCCTGAAGCTCCAGGCCCTTAGCCATCTCTAGCAACGCCTTAATATCTCCCATACCAAGCAGCCTTCCTACAAACCTAGTCGGCGAGAACTGCTCAAGGTCATCGATGCGCTCGCCAGTGCCAATGAACATCACCTTTGCACCCGTGGCAGCCGATGCTGCAAGAGCACCTCCTCCTTTGGCAGTACCATCAAGTTTTGTAATGACAATGCCTCCAACTGAAGCAGCCTTGTGGAAAGCCTCTGCCTGTTTAAAGGCTCCTTGGCCTATCGTTGAGTCAATAACTAGCAGGACTAAGTCCGGTGTCACTGCTTTATGCATCTCACTCATTTCCTGCAGAAGACCTTCTTCTTCTTTGTGCCTTCCGGCAGTATCAATGATTACAACGTCAAGGTTCTGATCCTTGAAATAAGCAAGCCCATTTCTAGCTATTGCCACGGCGTTATTATTCTGCTCCTCTCCAAAGACTTCAACATTTATTTTGCTGCAGTTCATCTTCAATTGAGTCAGCGCGCCCGGACGCCAAGTGTCTGCACCAATGACTCCCACCCTATAGCCATGCTTTGTGAGCCACCTTGCCATCTTCGCAGTCACAGTAGTCTTGCCGCTTCCTTGGATACCGAGCATAAGGACTACATTCTGCTTGCCAGCCTTGAAGAACGACATAGCTAGAGAAGGGTCATCTTCCTGTGCCTTGTCAATTGTCTTAATGACATCACCGGAATAACCCAGTAGTTTGGCAAGCTCCCCATACAATATTGTAACAATGTGATCCTTCCTTGAAAGCCCCTTTGGAGGCTGCTCGCCTAGTGCCCTTCGTTTGAGGTTCTGCGTAATAGATATCACAAGTCTGACGTTGACATCTGACTGGAGTAGTGAACGTTGGACATCCTTGCAGATCGAGTCGATCAGTTCCTCGTTGATGTCGGATGCTCCTACTATTTTCTTCAGAGCTCCACGAAGGCCTTCGCGCAGGTTATCAAACATCTATATTATTTCTTTTCTACTAATGCCACATCCCGTATTTCAAATATTCCCCTCTGGCCGTCCCAGTAGGTGGTAGCCGCATTGATTTGAAGCCTTTTACAATATAGCGGGCAGTCGATGACAAGTGTTTCAGCTTCACCGCCCTCAAATGTGAGGTTAAATCCACACTTTTTGCTCACAGACATCAGCTTGTCAATCGCTTCCTTGTCAAGCTCCCTGCCAAGCCATCCCTTGTCGAGCCCCATTGTTGATACCCCTGCAATTATAATGCGAAAGCCGCGCTTGACGAGTTCGGTGACGTATCTTTCTGGCTCAGAGTTCCACAGTGGTGCAACTGCTGCAATTCTCTGACGTACACATACTTGCTCAAATGCCTGCTTTTGGTAGTTGCTTGAAATACCACCATAAACTATGCCGTCAATCTCATACAGCGACTTGACCTGCACTATTGCTTCTTCAAGTGCCTTCATCTCATCCTCCTTTGAACGGCCGCACACTTGAAAGCCCATTAGAGGAATCTGCATTGCATCTGCAAGATATTCCGTGACCCAGCTGTTCGGGTAATGAAAGAGAACGCTGTCGTCTGCTATGGGATGCATCGTGATAAGACACGCAACCCGATGGCCCAAATCCTGGGCACACGATATCGCAAACGTGCTGTCCTTGCCTCCGGAATAAAGCGCAGCTAGCTTCACATGAGCATAGACAGGTGCACTCAATATTAACTTCGTGTCTGTGGATTGATATGTGAGTGGCTATAAACGAGAGGAGCACTAGACGTGGTCAGATTTATCCTAGAGCGGACAAGGTACTAATAGTAACAGCTGCATACGGCTCCTGCACGACTACTACAGTGGAAAGAAGAAATGTAATAACAATAGTGTGTGTGGATGCCTCAGGATCTCATAATCTTCATCAGTTGATGTATGTGTGAGTGTCTCATCAGACGGCTCTTCCTATTCCTCATCAGCATCCATGCAGCAATTAGATAATCTATTGTGTGAATGTTAGCTTTAGCTTTAGCCTTTAATCCTCACTATCTTGATTCTGTCAAGCACCTTCCAGTACTCTACATCCCTGCCCTGTACGTCGCCTTGGGCTATGCGGTCCTTTATCTC
>JAICHI010000057.1 GCA_025922735.1 Nitrososphaeraceae archaeon
AACCGACCCACAGTAGAGCTGCACCTAAGACAACAAGTGATATGTTGTGTGGTTCCATCGGAAGCTTACCATATCCCAGCCTGCGTCCAAGCATGAGAGCGATCACAAGACCGGACCAACCAGAGGTGATATGGATGACTGTTCCGCCGGCAAAGTCAAGTGATCCCAGACAGCCTGTCCATCCAAACCCACAGTAGTCAGGGTTTCTTCCATAGTTGTCAGGTGCCGCAATCTGCCATGTCCAATGGGCGGCAAAGTCATAGACAAATGTTGCCCAGATGACTATGAATATAATAAACGCGCTGAACTTCATCCTCTCTGCTACTGATGCTACGATTAGAGCAGGTGTAATAATGGCAAACATCATTTGGAATACCATGAAGGTTGTATGCGGTATTGTGATAGCATACTGGTTTGAAGGCACATCATGGAGTACATACTGCAGTCCGGCCCAATCGAAGGTTCCTATGAATC
Organism: Nitrososphaeraceae archaeon; assembly: GCA_025922735.1. Lineage (GTDB taxonomy): Archaea > Thermoproteota > Nitrososphaeria > Nitrososphaerales > Nitrososphaeraceae > Nitrososphaera. The sequence goes on from JAICHI010000057.1 coordinate 475, forward strand.
CATATCCTCCCGCATCAGGTCCAAAGGCAAGAGTGTATCCCCACAGCGCCCACTGCACTGCAATAACCCCGGTAGTAATGAATACCATGTGAAGTGTGTTTACAGCGTTCTTTTGCCTTGACAGACCGCCATAGAACATCGCCAGCCCTGCAGGAGTCATCATAAGGACCAGTGCAGAGGCAGTCAACATCCATGCATGGTCACCGGTATCAATTGGTGCAGGTACTAGATTTCCTTCCTCGTCTACTATAGGGTTCCCCTCCTCATCTGTTTCCCATAAGGAGTATACCTCGGCTGGGTCGCCAGGCGCATAGGCAAACGCTGTGCCTGAGAAATTAATCGCCGCCAGCGTCGCTATTATAGCAGCGAGACTCATAAGACAGATTTTTCTATCAAGAATACTCTTCGTTTTACCGTCTGTCATAGGATTGAAGGCTGGAAAGTTTGAATAAAAGCATTTATCTTAATTTTTATTAACTGGAGTATATTTTGGTTCATTATGAAAGTGAAAATAATAACGTAAAAGGAAAATTTTATGATAAGGTGTTTTATATAGGATTTGCAATCCGAACTTCTATGATTGACATAAATATGTGCCAGCCACTTGAGAAGACAATTGGCCGCCGATATCAATTCCTTGATTCAAGATTGGAGAAGTAACGTAGCCACGTACATCACATCGTCGGATGATACCGATAGGCTGGCCGAGTATGCTCTGCATCTTGCAAGGATACTTGCTTACCCTAGCCTCGATGTCTCTGCGCACTTGTCCTCGATAGATGCAATGGGACAGGACGTAATGCGGATACTTAAAAAGGGCGGCAATATGCCCCCGCGACCAACTCAGATGATAGAAAAGATAAATGATCATCTCTTTGACGTGCAAAAATTCAAGGCAAATACTGATGACTATTACAATCCACTCAATAGCTACCTCAACATAGTAGTCGAACGCAAAAGAGGGATCCCTATTACACTTTGCATACTTTACATGAGAGTTGCCCGCTCGGTGAACTTTAAGATGCACCCTGTGAACTTTCCCGGCCATTTTTTGATCAAGCATATTCTCGAGGACAACAGTGGTGAGATCATCGTTGATCCGTTTAATGGAGGTAGGATAATGGACGACTATTCACTTAAAGCATTGATTGATCAGGCGTATCCACAACAGAACATTCCTCTTACCCATGCACTTGTAGAGAAAGCAACAGCAGCCCAAGTTGTGATAAGGATACTGAACAATCTTAAAGGAAGCTACTACGAAACACAGGACATGGACAGATACAATATTGCGAATGAAATGGTGCTTGCCATTGATCGGTACAACCCTGACGCAATAAGGGACAAGGGGATCGTACTTCTTAAAAAGGGAGATGCTCCAGAAGCATTAAAAGTTCTGAACTCGTATCTAGAGATTAATCCAGAGGCTGAAGATGCTGACGACGTACTTGACATAATCCGCCAGATCAGATCTGGAAGGAAATAGGCTTGCCGACGATTGTAAAGTAATTATAACATTACATGAGACGGCTTTAACTTTCTTATTCTTTCTTCTGCTCTCCTTCTTTGTGTTCCTTAAGCAGATTACAACCTCAAAAAGTCATCAGTCATATTACTAAGTTTGGCTAGTGTGTAGTATTAGGTTTGTTAGGTAATAATAATCCCAATTTGTCTAATCCATGGTTCCCTTGCTTCAACGCGGTTATTGTTGATAACGTCTTCTCTCTCATGTGTCATAATTCCGAAAAATCGGGCAAAAAGGTGAAATATTTAATGGCACGAAAAGTTGAGAACTTCACTTATCTAATGAATGTAGAGGTAATCCGGGCTCAATGCCGCTGCCATTCAAACATTTGGATGTGTCTCTTCTTGCCAGCAACTCAAGCAATAGTCTCCGGTCACGTGAAAAATCTCTGCCTTTTGCACAAGACAGCGCCAACAAAGTTTCACAGGTATTATGGCTTGCAAGATCATCCGAATCCCTTGGACCTGTTATAGCGAATTGCCATTACTGCAAGCGCTGCTACGGATATGGTTATCAGGATGGTTCCAATCAGGATGTGAGCTGGATGGATAAGCCCGAACCCGGTGCCAGAAGCTATGTGAATCTCATGGGGTGCTGACTTGTAAAAGAGACCTATACCGATTACGGCACCTACTACAATTAAATACTTCATCGGGACGCCGGCTCTGGCCGCGACTGCAACGACAATGACAAGGCCAAGGCCGTACAGCAAGTCTGCAAAAGGCACTAGTACCGTGATGCCTGATTCTATGTCGATGACTCCTCCCAACACTAGCCCTATGCCGATGAACCCAAGTGCAAATCCGGCCAAGTGGATCGCTAGACCTGTTATCCCGTGCTTGCCCGTATGTACTGCAACACTACTATTGGACTGCTCTGGCAATTCTATCTAGAGCCTCCTCGGTTGCTTCTGCAATTCGTTCTCTTACTATACCTCTAAACAACAGAGGAATGTTATCAGACAGCTTGACATCCCAGGATACATTGACTCTTGTTGTTGTTTTTTCGTTATCGCTAGAGGGGATTAGTGTGATAATCCTAGTACCTATCATTGGCCCTTCACTAAGCGTTAGTTCTATCGATTTCTTGGGATACAACACCACGGTCTGGCGGCCTTTTAAGCCTCTAAGGCCTACCGCTACCTCTCTTTCGATGACATTGCCTTTCTTGCTGACATTGTAGACAGCATTCAGACCTCGCCAATATCGTGGTTCACCATCCGTGTTGGAGATGATGTCCCATACTCGGTCAAGGGGTGCAGAGATCCCTCTGCTGGCGTTAATCTTAACCATTGTCGTATATCACCATCTCGTGGTTACCACTGCTGTACTTGCTGTTTTTATGCTCTTTGCAACCCCAAGCCCGAAAATGATTAGCCCGAAGATGACTCCTAGGATGGGACCCGGAAACACGATGACTGATAGGTATCCTGTGGCTATCAGGCCGGGTATCATGAGGATGATGCCGCTTGCAGCCAGCAATCCCGCTACTGGAAATGACCTCTGCTTCCACGACACAAAGAATGCCGCTGTCGCTAGTGCAATAGCGCTTATGACAAACGCCATTGCAAGTCCTGCTCGCTGTAGTACCGCTGGACCGCCTACAACGACAGTTAGAACCAAAGCAAGTGTTGCTGCGGCCAGTCCCACTGCCAATACGTGTTTTGAATTTGTCATGGGTTCGACTTCGGAATGAATTATTTTAACTATTGTTCACTATTGACACGTAACATAGTTACCACACCCTTAATCTATAGCTTCATACGTAGCCACTCTAGAAAGGGTGCACCATGGTGCTAGTGACTACAGGTATGCAGCAGCGCGTAGGAGGCTTTCGCTATTCATCAATCTTAATCAATCCTGCAAAGTACAAGCCCAAAAAACCTCCTGATTAAAATGGTTCACGAATACCGTGACAGGGTCTACATCAGGAAGGATGTGATACTAAAGCTGTCAGAATATGGAGAGCTTAACCAGACCAAGCTAATGAGTTACTGTGGTCTAAACAATGTAAAGCATAGGGCGATAATCGATGACATGGTCGGTAAGGGCTTGATAGTAAGGTTTGAAGAGCCATGGGGCAACAAGACAATAATCAAGTACAAGGTTTCAGAAAAGGGAAGGGCGATTCTTCAAGAGATACTGGAGCCATATGAGATATTGTTCCCAAGAGGAGTCGAGGGAGAAAACAAATGATGATGGTGATGATGATGCGGATGAGGACGATAACAACAATAACGACTACGATTACTACGACTACAGGTAACATAGTTACTGCATTTCTTATAATGAGCGGGATGGGAGTTTATAGGTAGAGTGGCAGCAGATCCAATCAAGGACGACAATAACAAGCCTGTAGAAAACATCTTTAGGATAACGGATGAGATAGTCCATCACCTTAACCAAACCAAAAAGATGGTCATCCTGATGATAGTCTCCATCGTCATCGTATTGCCTGTAACGCATATCATCACCTTTGCATTGATTGGAGAGACAATCTTTTCTGGCGAAGGTCCTCCGCCCCTCCGGTTCGGCGACCGATCTGGGGATAGCGGTGCTGGTGGTGGTGGCCCTCCAGACAACCCGGCATTTAGAATAGTCCAAGCTGTTGTAATTGGAACCATCCTCTTCTGGATAGGAATAGGTATTAGGCAGTGGTTCATGCTTTCAAAATGGACTAAAAAGTACAAGCAGTATAAACAGCTTCAGAAAAAGATTGACGAAAAGCTAGATTATGATAGGGAGCCGGACGAAGGAAACGAAGGGCAACAAGGTAGTAGTAAAAGCACATAATTCAACACACATATTATTTGAAGAGCAGAGGCAGATGCTTCGAACGACGACAAGAACAACGACCACCATCATCAGCAGGAGCCTGTGATGATAACGCTAATGGTTTCAGTGAAGAATCTGACTATTCGCTTCGGCATGAACAAGAACTTTTGATGTTGAGGATTTAGATTTGCAATTGACTCATCTGTACATTTAATGTCACATGACACGGCTATAGCCTTCTCCATCTTCTTGTTTGATCCGTTGGAAAATTTGAGGGCTAGCTATAGAGTTCTGTTGGAAAGTCGACTGATTTGCTATTGTGGAGTAAATCGACTAATGGGAAAGGTATTGCACAATGATATGCGATATTGGTAATACCTCGGAGTCTATGAGGTCATTGATAACTATCAAAGTTTGCCGAATTTCAAATTCTCTCTCAATCATAGACGTCATGATATAAGTAATAGGTAAGGCCGGATGCTATTATACGCTCGCTCAAACTGTATAAAAAGTACATGTACATTGGAGCAATAACACTTGCTGCAAGTGGAGCGGTTGCTATTTACCTTAATTTTCAGGGCGTCAAATGTCTGTCAGATCTTGTGCAAGTTGACAGGTCTGTTTTAACTCCAGAGCGCTTAGAAGAAATGGAGAGGAACTGCTCGATTATTACCAATTCATACGTCTATTCTGTCTACGGCATCATTGTCGGAATTATACTTATAGTAATAGGGTTAGTAAAAAGGAGAAAGAGTATGCATGCTTTTTAAAAGATATATGTTCTTGGAGAAGAAGTGATGATGACGACATTTTATGGGGGCACAAAAGCATGATGACTCACTTGAGAAGATTGCTGCCGATGTAAGAGGTTGCCCCCTCTGCAAGTTGTCACGGTCAAGGAAGAATGCTGTTCCAGGCGAAGGTCAGCTTTCTGCCAAGATAATGTTCATAGGAGAGGCACCAGGTCGTAGCGAAGACGAAAAGGGCAGGCCATTTGTAGGAGCCGCTGGTCGAATCCTTGACGAGTTGCTGAAAAAAGCAGGCATCGAAAGGTCGGAGGTGTTCATAACAAACATAGTCAAGTGCCGGCCTCCAAACAACAGGGTGCCAAAGGAAGACGAGCTGACCGCCTGCAGACCATATCTTGACAGACAGATTGCACTGATCAAGCCCAAAGTGATCTGTATACTTGGCAGGACTGCATACTCTTCGCTTTTAGGCGGCAGTTCGATAACTGCAAATAGGGGCAAGATAGTGGAGAGGGCAGGCCAAAAGTACTTTTTGACTTTCCACCCAGCAGCTGTTATTTACAATAAAGACCTTCTTTCTGCGCTGGAAGCCGATCTGAAAAAGCTGGCTGTAGAAATCAATAAGGAAGAAGAGAGTGAAGGGTCATTGGAGGATTATTTGTGAGCTGCCAGAACAGCTCATTTTATCAGCGGCCTACTGAAGTCGTAGCAAAAGATCTTGTCGGTAAGAAGCTTGTCCGCACGATAAGAAATAACAAGAAGCACTTTCGGCTAGCTGGCATAATCGTGGAGACAGAGGCATATGGCTATAGTGATGACCTAGCAAGCCATGCGTATGTTGGCCCAACAGACAGAAACAAAGTCATGTTTGGTAACGTTGGAAGGGCCTACGTGTATTTCACCTACGGCAACCACTTTTGCTTAAATGTCTCTGCAAGAAGAAGCAAGGTAGAGGCAGGCGCAGTCCTGATTCGGGGGATTGAGCCAGTAGAAGGCGTAGAATTGATGAGGCAGTTCCGGCCAGTCGACGACATTTTTTCACTTACCTCTGGCCCTGGCAAGCTCACACAGGCTCTAAATATCACATCATCGCTCAATGGAACTGATATGACCAATCCTGAATCGGAGATTTATATCGAGTCGGGTAAGAGGCCCAAGGGTATTGTCACTACGTCAAGGATCGGTATCACTCGAGCAATGGACAAGGAGTGGCGCTTTGTCGACCCATCGAGTCCCTTTATATCACGCAAATTCCAGATCAAATCATCATCATTGTCATTATGACTAGTGACGATAAGCTATAGATCCATCAATAGTTTTTTTTGTTAAATGAATTTAACACGGGATACAAAACTAAAGAATACGTACTATCACCTTGCAAAGGACAACAGCAAGCTTAGAGTCAAACTCTAGGTGGTACTGCTGTATTAATAAATACAGTAAGTAAGTATTATATTATATCTCTATAATGGAAGTCACCGCTATTATTCTAAAGTT
>JAICHI010000058.1 GCA_025922735.1 Nitrososphaeraceae archaeon
GTGCGCTCCTGTAGGTCTTCTCGCTCACTTTTGCCTTATTTGCTATCTTTGCTAGGTATTTATTTGAGTCAATCACTGGCAACTGAAGCTCAAGGTTCTGCACAAGCAGTCTGTAGCACTTGCCTGCAAATATCGCATCAGTGTTAGCGGCTGAGGAGATTTCTTCAAGCGTCCTTGGTACTGAAAGGTCTCTGCAGGAAGCATAAACTGCTGCAACTATAAGTGCCCTAATAGATCGCCCCTTGATTATCCTCTTGTCAAGAGCCTTTCTGTAGTTATATGCAGCTTTCTCGATCAAAGTATCGCTGAGGGAAAGCTTGTCCTTTATGGTGCTCAATATAGCAAATGCGTTTTTCAAGTTACGGTGGTAACTTCGGTTATTACTTGAAATCTTGTTCCATCTGCGCATCCTCTGAACTTTGCTTCTCTGCTCAGCACTTATGGCGACTCCATTTGCGTCCACGTTTGAGTATGAGATGAAAGTGGATAATCCCATATCATGGAAAGCAAGTGAAGACGGCATACCTGTCCTACTCTTGCTTTCCATATCCTCGCCAGAATACGACCTCCATTCCGGGCCCATGGATTCAATATTGTCCTTAACGACCATACCACACGAAGAACAGATGGCTTCGCTTGTCTCAGAATCAAAAACAATCGAAGTGCTATTACATAAAGTGCAGGCCTCTGCCGTTTCCGATGCGAGTTTGTAACTCATGTTGCAAAGGATAGGGGCGGAATTAATTTAAGTCCCATGTATACAATGTCAGTAAATGCACTACACTGTACTGCAAATCGCTACCTAAGAGATTACTATAACACAACAGCGTTCCATTTAAACGTCTAATCTTGTAATTGGATATATATGACAGTACTAGCAGAGGATGCTCGCTCCTCGTCCATCACCCGATCGTTTAGGTTTGAATCTGACGTGTTGACCGTGCTTGACGAAGAGGCAAAGCGGATGGGAATATCCGTAAACGCGCTCGTGGGTATTATATTGCGGAGATACGCGGAATTTACGCGTTACCTATCAAAGATAGACATGGTTGTGATAAATCGCGAGGTTCTTACGTCTCTTATTGACCTGTTAGGCGAAGAAGAAGTTTATGAGATCGGAGTCAAACTGGGCCAAACTGTTCTAGCGGACACAATCATGTTTTGGAAAAAGGAAACTACTGAAAAGGCAGTGATGGAATATATCGAGAAAATGGTCTGCAGATACAGCGACCTTGGCACCTATGATGAGAGGAGGATGCCAGGAGGCGAAATGGCCATAGTCATACGCCACAGACTCGGTAAGAAGGGCTCACGATTTCTTGAGGGTTATCTGCAGGGGGGACTAAAGCACACTCTGGGCATTGAGGCGATCTTTGAAACCACTGATTCGTCAGTCAAGTGCGAAATTCCTGCTGCAAGGTAACAAGCCTTCTATAAGACAAAAAGTTCATAATGATCTTTCCATCTAGATTGCCTGGATTATGTTTGCCATAGTGCATATGAGCGATGTTGTTAGAATTCCTCCAAACAGGCTTACTCACTCTCTCAATGATGCGGCTATCCAGATTCTGAAGGAAAAATACGAAAGCATGATCAGTCCCGAAGTTGGATATGTCATTATGATAACAGATGCCAATCCGAGTTCAATTGGCAAGCTGGTCGCTGGCGACGGTGCTACGTACCACAAAGTCACTTTTAAGGCCCTTGCATTCTATCCGAAGCTCCAAGAAATAATTGAAGGTGAAGTAGTCGAAATTACTGACTTTGGAGCGTTTGTAAGAATAGGACCTACTGACGCTCTTCTTCACCTCTCTCAGATAACCGACGACTATCTTAAAAGCGACGTCAAGCAGGGAGTCATTGTAGCAAATCAGACTGCACGTTCGCTTAAGATAGGGTCGAAGATTAGGGCAAGGATAACTGCGGTAAGCCTTGGCAAAGGAGCAGGTATGGGCAAGATAGGCATAACTTGCAGGCAGCCTTTTCTTGGTGCCGTAGAATGGGTTGCTGATGAGATAAAGAAGGCCAAGGCTGCAGGAGAACAACAACAACAACAATCAGCTACTACAAAGGAGAAAAAAGGAGGGGACAGGAAGTAATGGCAAAGGAGAAAGCATGCAGAAGGTGCAAAGTCATAACAACGGGAAAAGTGTGCCCCAACTGCAAGTCAACAGACCTCAGCGCCGACTGGTCAGGCATCATACTGGTTTTTGATGCTGAAAATTCGCAGGTTGCTAAGACGCTTGATATTATTAATCCTAACAAATATGCACTTAAGGTAACTTAGATGGATGATCTGCAGACATTTCTTAATGTGCGAGAATTGCTTGCCAATTTTTTGCAGGAAGATCTTGGTGCACGTGACATTACAAGCGATAACATAATTCCTGCAGGCCTTGCAGCCGAGGCAGCAATCGTATGCAAGTCGCCCTTTGCAATTGTCTGTGGCCTTGAAGAAGCCTCCATGCTTTTTGATATTTGTGGCTGCAAGAGCGAGATTCTTGTTAAGGATGGCTCAAAGGTAGTAAAGGGAACGATGGTTATGAAGGTGTCAGGCTGTGCAAGAGCTATACTCAAAGCAGAGAGGACAGTGCTTAATATCATTATGAGGATGAGTGGTATAGCGAGTGAGACAAGACGGATGGCAGACCTTACAAAAGGCGTTACAATATTGGCTACCCGTAAGACAGCACCAGGGCTACGTTATTTTGATAAAAAGGCAGTTGTTTTAGGAGGGGGAGCCACTCATAGAATGCGGCTAGATGACATGGTGCTAATAAAGGATAATCACCTTGCTCTTGTCTCTGATCTTGGAAAATCTATCAGGCTTGCCAGGAAAAATGTCGGCTCGTCAGTAAAGGTTGAATGTGAAGCAAGGACTAAGGAAGAGGCATTAGCAGTGGTAGCAGCTAAGGCAGATATTGTCATGCTGGACAATTTTACTCCAAAAGAGGCTCAACAGACGATAAGGGAGATAACAAGAATGGGCCTGCGAAACAAGGTAAAAATAGAGCTCTCAGGGGGCATCAATCAAAAAAATATTAGGTATTACTCGAGAGCCAAACCTGACTTTATTTCACTTGGCTACATTACACACTCATCCAAAGCAATTGATTTTAGTCTTGAAATTATGAAATAGAAAGCATTCGTTCAATTGCAAGCCGCGCGTTATCCGCAGTATGCTTTGGTACCCTTACTTCGTAGATATCTTCCCTCAGCGAATTGTAAACCTTTTCTAAAGTGATCTTTTTCATATACTTGCACATTGCATCTGACTTGACAGGGATGAACTGCTTGTCAGGGTTCTCCTTCTGCATACGATACAAGATCCCAGTTTCAGTAGCTACTAGGAATTGCTTTGCACTAGATGCTCTTGCGTGGTTCATCATGCCTTCAGTTGAAAGTATGTGACTATTCATTGCCAAGTCGCCCTTTGATATGTGATATATGACTGAAGAAGTGCAACTACATTCTGGATGAACTAGAAAGTCAGCGTTTTTAAAACTTGCAAACATCTTGTTAATGTCTTCTGCCTTGATGCCTGCATGCACATGGCATTCACCAGGCCAAATGTACATGTTCTTTCTCTTGGTCGTCTCTGCGACGTAAGAACCAAGAAACAGGTCAGGCAGAAATAATACTTCTCTGTCTTTGGGGATGCTATTTACAATCTTTACTGCATTTGAGGACGTACAGCAATAGTCAGACAATGCCTTTACTTCTGCAGTTGTGTTGACATAGCTTACAACTAATGCATCAGGGTGCTCTGCCTTCCAGGCTTGCAACTCCCCAGCGTTAATTGTAGAAGCAAGCGAGCATCCAGCCTCAAGGTCTGGTATCAGAACTTTTTTATCTGGACATAGAATCGAGGCTGTCTCGGCCATAAAGTGGACTCCACAAAACAAAATTATATCTGATTCTGTAGCGGCTGCCTTCCTCGATAGTGCAAGTGAATCGCCTATAAAGTCAGCTATGTCTTGGACTTCTGGAAGCTGGTAGTTGTGCGCGAGAACCACAGCATTTTTTTGTTTCTTTAATTGAAGAACACGATGCTTGTAGTCTATGTCTAACATTGTCATGTGTACTGATAAACATGAGTCATTAGAGAGTGTCTACATTTAAAGTAGTATAATGTAGGACAACAATGCCTTCAAATTTGAATCTAAAGGCAATACTTGCCACCATCTCACGCGAATATAGATGAATTTATGGCATATGGCGATTAGTATCGGATACTGATGCATACAAATATAAATATTAACACATCAATGACCCAATGTAGATAAATGCCAACACACGGATCGCTTACAAAAGCCGGGAAAGTAAGAGGTCAGACACCCAAGATTCAAGGCAAGCTGCGAGTAAGGCCGATTGCTAGACTTCGCAACAAAGACAATTTTATCAAGCGCTTTGAAAAGAAGAGGCTTCCAGGCCAAAAGAAGCCGGAGCGCCGCGGGGGCAGAAGGTAAAAATCCCCTCTTCTACCTTATATCAGTAGTCATCCTAAATGCCAAAAAAAAATGTTGGGCTGATGGGTTGCGGTACTATTGGAACACATATGGCTCTGGCCATAGAATCTGGCAGTATAGTTAATGCCTCGCTTGCGGGCCTCTATGATATTGTTGATGCCAATGCAAACAGCCTAAAGTCAAAGCTGAAGAGTAGTCCGCAAGTTTATCCTGATTTTGACGGATTCATCAACTCGCCAGCAGACATTGTAATAGAGGCCGCTTCGCAGCAAGCTGTCAGAAAGTTTGGCAAGCCGATAATTGAAGCTAACAAAGACCTAATGATAATGAGTGTAGGCGCCCTCGCAGACAGGACCTTTTTAGCGGAATTGCTCGAGCTAGCTGCTGTAAGGAAAGGCCGTAGCAGGATCTACGTACCGACTGGAGCAATTGCGGGCATAGATGCAATACGTAGCGTCAGGCACCTTCTAGATTCCATTACGCTTACTACTACGAAAAGTCCAAAGGCCCTTGCTGGAGCTCCTTTCCTTGAGACAACAAGCGTCAAACTTGATACTATAACGAAGATCACAGAACTCTATGAGGGTTCAGCCGCAGAAGCTGTCAAGTTGTTCCCTGCAAATGTCAATGTAGCTGCAGTGCTGAGTCTTGCCGGCATTGGTGTCGATAAAACCAAAGTAAGAGTACTGGTGGATCCACAGGCCACTACAAACCAGCACGAAATTGTGGCAAGCGGTAATTTTGGGGATATCAAGATAACTGTCAATAATGTAACAGCTCCTGGAAACCCCAAGACAAGTTTTCTCGCTGTCCTTTCAGCAATCGAATGCCTTCGTTCGATATGTGACGATGCCATAAGGATAGGCACCTAATAGTTATTCTCTTCTTAGTTTATATTGGGTTTAGAGTTGAGGAATTTCCAACATGAGCTACGGAGGAAGGAACGACAGCTTCGGTCCAAAGCCTGTGGAAACAGGTAGAGAATACGACGTACAGATCACCGAAATAAGCCGCAAAGGCGACGGGATTGCAAGAATACAAGGATTTGTTATCTTTGTAAAGGGGGGAAAGGTAGGTCAGAACGCGAAGATCCGGATTAGCCAGATCGGACCAAGGTTCGCCACGGCAGAAATCGTCGATGGCTCCACTGCTTCACCAAACGAACCAACAAGTTAAGTTACTGCGGTCTGACAAACGTACGCAGTGACACTTTTTTTCTTATCATTATGATTCTTCTCGTTCAACACTTATCTTCTCTACTCTTCGAGCTTTCTTTATTCTTGCCTGTTGTAGTGCTCCAACTAGCGCATGCAAAATGCGCATTACGAGAGTCACCAGCCCGTGAATCAAAGATTGTTTTTGTTTCTGCGAGATGTACTGACGGTATCGCTTTGCTGCAAGCTCAGAATATTCTGACACGTTGTGAATTAGTCTGTCTCCGTGATATAATGGTTAACCAGCCCAAAGAAATTTAGGTTATTTTGTTGAAAGGTCATCTGCAGAGATCGTTGCGCAACAATATAATCGCCATAGTAGCAATTTCCTTTGCGACGGTAGGTGCATTGTGGGGCATAGGCAACCTCATTAATCCTGAGTCAGAAGTTGATCTACCTGTCGAGGATATTCTCCTGGTAGCGCAGAGAAGCACGTTTAACGAGACCAACCCAGACGTGTACGTCCCCGTAAACGTTCCAACTAAGCTGGTTGTGCAAAATGATGACGCTGTAACCCATGACCTGAAAGTTGATCCTTCCTCAAATGGCGGAATAACACCGATAAATACAGCTCCACTGCGGGGCGGGCAGGATTTTCTTACAGCCATCGTAGCATCAAAACCGGGCACATACGAATATTACTGCTCTTATCATCCGCAGATGCGGGGTTACATCATCAGTCATTAATTCCAAGGAGGCCTATCAAAACTTGTTCTACGAGAATTATTACGGGTTGGGATTAATATATGTGGACTGGACGTATGTTTCCTTTGATTATTCACAGGCAGTGGACATTGTTGAACCGTAATCTTTTTCATGTCCTGCGTGGCAGCATTTCTTTTTAGATTAACATTGATAAGTATGAAATAATCACACTACAAGTGGACTGGACTGGACATCGAAAGTTCAAGAGTTTGGTACCCTTAGGTAGATGTACCAGAAATCTTGACTATTGTTACTACATCTTCATCAGCCAGCTTGTGATCGAGCCCTACCTTTTGTCCAGCAAATTTTGCGCTCTTACCCCATACAAGTCCGTAACGGAAGTTTTTGGCCATGTTTCTGTGGATTTTATTACACACATCCTGTACAGTTGCACCTTTCTTTATTATCA
>JAICHI010000059.1 GCA_025922735.1 Nitrososphaeraceae archaeon
AAGTTAAACTCTTGAATTTTACCTTCAGTTAGCAGCTTAAAGCCTTCTTCCTGTGCGCTTGACATGCCTGTCAACGTTTACCTTTTTATATATATACATAATGTCTGCTTATCAACTAGGAGTATTCCAAGGATTTATTCCCTTTTGATAACGAAGTGCATCTATGAGCCCTTCAGCATAGCCGATGCTCAATACAGCGAGCTCAAACTTGCCTAGCCGGAGGAATCGTTCAGCATCTGCAATATAGCATTCAGCGTTTTCAAGCGTTTCAAATATTCCCTTGTTACTGCCAGTACCTTCACTGATAAGCTTGCGCATTTCATGGACCGCGTGTTTGGCTTTTGGAGCATAGCGCTCGACCATTTGGGCTTCAATTCTATTAGCGTTTTGTGAATTGTCGGTTGGCTCATCAATGTTTTCTGTAACTGAAGCAAGCGCCTGTGTCTCAGTAAAGTGCAGCGCGCCAGTCACAATCACGGAGTGCGGACCGATGCCAAATTCCAACTTCATGAGCGACTTGACTTTGCCTGATGTGATCTTTTGATCTTGCATGCCTACTCTGGAGGCAACTACGGCAAAGGTGTCGTCAGAAAAGATCTCGTGCTTATCAGCTCGTTCTGCATCTAGCAGCATCTTCAACACAGAAGATGGAGCAAGGAAGAAGGGCTCCTTGCTTTCATCGTTATAGCTGTACTCTGTCAAAATCAGCGTGTGGCTTCCTGCAAGCAGGTTTTGAAAAATAGTGTTGTAGACAGTTATTGCCGAGTGGAGATCAGACATCATTGTAACCATCCTGCCAAACTTGTAAACGTGCAGTCCACTCTCGCCAATTATGGAGGCGATGCCTGATGCCGAATGGAGAATTGCAGTCTTTATCGAGTTTTTGGCAGCCCTTGAGCGAAGCTCGCTATGGGTCGTGGCAATAAGAGGATCACCATAAGTTACAAGAGCTACAGCTTTGGTTTTGGCTGCTTCCAAGAGCTCCCTACCATCTTCTACAAACCACCTTGGAACGGGTTTGATCTGCATTCCAAGTAAAGAGTTCATCCCCTGCAGGTCGACCTCAGAAAGGGCACTGGTGAACCTCTCGATATAGACAATGTCGCATTTTCTTAAGACATCGAGTGCAGCAATACTTAAACCACGGTAGCCATTGATGCCAGTTCCGACAAACCATAGCATGTTGCAGGGAGGCAGTCGCCGGCTATATTACTCCTTTTTTTCCTTCTTCTTCAGATGATGTAGACGCGAAAGGTGAAAAAGTGCTCTTTTATACACTTCTATGCTTGCCACGTACTCATCGATATTTACGTGTTCGTCGGCGGTATGCGACGCATGGGCATCACCTGGTCCATACGTGATAACGGGTATCTTGAAGCTGTGTCCAAGCACGTTCATATCGCCTGTACCGGTCTTGCGCAAGAGCAGAGGTCGTTTGCTGCGCACATCTAGTACTGCTAGTAGAAGTGCTCTGACAAGCGGAGACGCGTGGTCGGCTTCAAAGGGCTCTGTCTTGTCCTCTATCCTATAGGTTACCTTAACGCCCTTTTTTTTTGCTGCAACTCTTGTAATGACATCGTCTATAATGCGTAGCACGTTATCACAGGTTGTTATGGTGGGAACTCTGACGTCTATCGTTACCTTACACCTTTGCGGTGTCACATTGTGGCTTGAGCCGCCTGTTATCTCAGTGAGACTACAGCTTATCGACTTGGCATTATTCTCTGCAGTGCCCACGCGGCCTATCTCTGACTTGATCTCCTTCCAAAAGTCATAAATTTCCTCAATTGAGTTCCTGGAAAGCCAAGGTGCGCTGGCATGGGCGCTCTCGCCTACATCGCATGTCAACCGTAGTGCAAGCCTGCCTTTGTACGCAACAGTAATGTTGTCAACTCCGGAAGGTTCGCCAAAGACCGCATAATGGACTCCTATTTTGCTTTTGACGAGCTGCTTAATGCCTGTCGCATTGCCTTCTTCGTCTACTACTCCTGCAAAAATGACAGTGCCCCTCTGTTTTGGAAATTCAGATGCTGCCAAGAGCATCGCTATTAGTGGAGATTTTGCGTCAGAAGCACCACGGCCGTAGATATAGCCATCCTCTATCCTTACTGGCACTTGCCCGGGAACAGTGTCCATGTGGCCGCACAGCAGGATACAGGGGTCGCCAGCTCCTTTAGTAGCAATAATGTTGCCAACATTATCAATATTGACCTGCTCAAAGCCAAGCTCGTTGACGCATCTGTCCTTTATCATGTTGGCAAGTGCTGCCTCTGATCTGGATGGAGTATAAAGCTCCAGCGCTTTTCTTAACAGTTCTACAGCATAACTTGGTGATACCAATTGCTAACTACTTTCCTTGCCCAAGTGCGTAATCGATCATCAGTCCGGGAATATCAATTCCCGTAACCCGGACGGTATTTTTAAATTCAGTAGTATTGTTCACTTCGTGCACAACTAGACCCTCGCTATTGCTCTCCATCAAGTCGACACCAACTATATGGGCATTCATTGCGTTTGTGGCCTTAAGGCAGATATCTTCAAGCTCATTTGTCACCGGGCATGTTTCAGCATGGCCGCCAAGCGCCATATTGGTCTTCCACTCGCCTTTTCCCGAGTAGCGGTATATTGCAGCCACTACTCTATCGCCTATTACTATTGCTCTGATGTCACGGGGCGGACGATTGACAAATTCTTCAAAATAGTATACTTGATACAGTGGAAACATGTGCTCTCTGTCCTCTATTACTGCCTTTGCCGCATCCTTGTCTCGTAAAAGCGCGATCAACCTGCCCCAGCTGCCTACTGTAGGCTTGATCACTGCAGGGTAGCCAATCTTATCAAGCACTGCGATTGCTGATTCCTCGGAAAATGCTGCCACCGCTTTTGGTGTCCTGATCCCAGCCTTTTCAAGCTCCATGTGAGCATACATCTTATTGCCACACATTATTGCCGCATTCAAAGGGTTTATGACTCGTGCCCCGAGGCCTTGAAGTGCTGCAGTAGAATGGACGTTTTTGAAGTAGCTGATACTCCGCTGGAGTACCACTTGCCCACTGTATTTTGAATTCTTGTCGCTCAAGTCAATTGCGAGGTTCTTGCAGTTTACGTTTTCGACCTTGACGCCTTTCTTTATGGCTGCTTCGTACAGTGCCTTCTCCTCCCACCTGATGCTATCGTATAGGATGATAAGCGATTTGCCGGAAAGATTTAATGATGGCACTGACGACTGATTGGGTTGTTGTTCTTCTTCTTGCCTCACTGACCCCAGTCCTCACCGACAACTTGAGCCGGTTTTATGCCAAGGCCATCCGATGACTTGACAAGCTCATAGCTTGCACCGCAGTCGGGGCAGGTTACGATCTCTCCCTCTATCGAGTCAGAAGGCACCTTGATCTCTGCATCACATTCTGGACACTTTAACATATTTCTTAATCTACTCCTTTGCTGGACTTAGGTTTACGGCAGCATCATTAAGTATCTTTCTCTCAAGCCTGTCGTCAAGGTAAAGCTCAAGTATATCACCCATCCTTAACTCTTTTAGGCCATAAGCTAGAGTTTCTGCTTCCTCCTTGCCGGTTTTAAGACCAAGCAAGGACAAAAGGTAGGCGGCACCGTTCTTGCCTGCAAGCTCGCCAAAGACAATCTTTCGCCTGTTGCCAACCGTCCTAGGTTCAATGATTTCGTAGGCTGCTGGGTTACGCAATATTGCAGCCAGGTGAGTGCCAGCTTTATGCTTGTACGCGCTATCGCCTACTATAGGCTTTGATTCAGAGATCGGAAGGTCGACATATTCCGCAATGGTCTTTGAAAGGTCCCTTAACATGTGTAATCTTAGGTTGTTATTTGACTTGTAAATGAGAGTTAATGCGACTGCTGCCTCTGCTAGGCTTGGAATTCCTGTACGCTCACCAAAGCCATCTATAGTAGTATGAATCTGATCAGCGCCTGCTTCGCATCCTGCTAACGCATTTGCAAGTGCTAGACCAACATCGTTGTG
Organism: Nitrososphaeraceae archaeon; assembly: GCA_025922735.1. Lineage (GTDB taxonomy): Archaea > Thermoproteota > Nitrososphaeria > Nitrososphaerales > Nitrososphaeraceae > Nitrososphaera. The sequence continues at coordinate 3,998 of JAICHI010000059.1, forward strand.
GCAGTGCACATCAATAGATGTCTTGGTTGTGTCTATGTTGTCGTGCACCATCTTTACTAAATTATACATGCCGCGCGGCCGCATTATGCCTACAGTATCAGGTATGCTTATCCTCTCGATGCCGCGTTTATTCATCTCCTTACACATTTCGATGAGAAACTCGGGTTCTGTCCTGCTAGCGTCTTCCATTGTGAATCTTGCCTTCATCCCATGTGCCTTGATGTAGTCTGCGACTTCCAATGCCCTTATCTTGGCCTCTTCACGTGTTATTCTTAGCTTTGCCGATAGGTGTATGTCTGAAATCCCCATGTAGGTTGCAATCCAAGTCGCGTTGCAGTCAATTGCAATGTCGATATCGGACTTGATCGCCCGAGTATGCGCTAAAATGTCTGCCCTTAGATCTTGCTTTAGTATCGTCTTTGTTGCTTGAAAGTGATCTGGCGACACCACGGGGCTTATTTCTATTTGGTCAACGCCAAAAGAGTCAAGCATCCACGCAATCTGGATCCTCTGCTTAATCGTGAATGAGACGCCGGGATGCTGCTCACCTTCTCTCAGTGTGCTGTCGAGGATCCTTATCTTTTTATCTTGCTCAGTTTGGCCCATCCAGTTATACTGATGCGCATAGTAGTTTGGATCCTCTGATTTTAGTGACATTTAATGCGACAGTTAACTGCTTTCGGAAATAATATAAACGTTATCGCAACGAAAATAACTTATTTCGGTCTGTTTGATTACTTAATCGCCAAGAGACAGACAGAAAGAAGCCGAATTTCGGTGAAATATTGCCGTATGATACGAGAACATTCAGGACTGAAGGTAATTCTTGACAGTTCTCTCAAGGTTGTCAAATGAGCCCTCGACCATCTTGGTTCTTTTTTGGATTCCAGTGCTGTAATTGGCTATGCCTTGGGACAACGATTTTATCATCTCCTCCTGCTCGAGCAGGTTAGGTGAGCCTGATGATTTTCGAGCTTCAAGCGACTTTTCCGGTGTCATTCCATTGATTATTTTCATCAATTGGTCTGCCTTGATGTCTACTTTATGGGCATTTATTACTGAAGCAGCATCTGCAAATTCTAACTTAGCAAGAGGTATGTTGCCTTTGCTTGCAGCCTTGCCCACAAGGGCACCAACTATTTTGTGGGCCGTCCTGAAGGGTATCTTATTTTGCAACACAAGATGCTCTGCTATGTCTATCGCTATAGCGTAGCTTGTGCTTGCAACCTGCCGTATCCGTTCGTTGTCTATCTGCAATGACCTTACCACACCGTCCATTATCTTGATGGTGTCGAGGGTTATAGCCGAAGCTCCAAGCAATGGCGGCTTGATGTCCTGTAAGTCTCGACTGTAGCCAGACGGCAGAGCTTTGACTATGCCCAGAATTGATACAAGGTTACCAGTGACTACTGCTGCCTTTGCTCTTGTCAACTCTAGTGGATCAGGATTCTTCTTTTGGGGCATTGCACTTGATGTTGAAGTATATCGTTCGGCCAGCTCAATGTAGCCAAATTCGGTGGTTGACCAAATAATGAAATCCTCTGTTATCCTTCCCAGTGTGCTTGTGAGAATCGCAAGTGTTGAAGCATATTCCAAGAATGCATCCCGCGAGCTGGTGGCGTCAATAGAATTCTTTATGATACTGTCAAAGCCAAGTAACATTGCTGTTCTTTTCCTGTCGATAGTGATAGATGAGCCTCCTATCGCACATGCCCCAAGTGGCGACTGGTTTATCCTATGATATGTCAGATACAGTCGCTCCATATCACGCATCAGGCCATAGGCGTACGACAGTAAGAAATGCGAGAAGGTGCCTATCTGGGCCTGTTGTAAATGGGTATACATCAGCATAGGAACCTGCTTGTTCTCTTTTGCTCTCTGCACAAGTCCCTGTACTAGGCTAGCCAGCGCCGCGCAAATTTCGTTGATGTCATCACGTATCTTCATCCTCACATCGAGGACCACTTGATCGTTTCTTGACCTTGCAATATGCATCTTGCCTCCAGCTTCCATCCCGGAATGTTTAATAACAAACGCCTCAAGGGCTTCATGGATGTCCTCATATTCTTCGGTCCAGATGCTAGCCGGGTTTTTCTTTGCCTCCTCAAGAGCAGACAGGATCTTTTTTAGTTCGCCATCTGTAATGTGTCCCATCTCATGGAGCATTATTGAATGTGCCTCGCTTCCAACGATGTCATAATACAATATCGAATGGTCTTCGCCCATTGATGAAAGGAACCTGAGCACATCGTCCTTGAGTTTGTCTGTTGGACGGGACCTATACATACATTGTATCAAGTGTGCACCGCACGCGCTTTATTTTAAGGTTGTAGACTTACCGTAGGATTATCGATATTAGGGCTATTCTCGTGTTTTGTTGGAAATTGAATATGCACTGAATCCGGCTTTTATGCATCTGAGCTATCACGGTCGATTATCTTTGTCGAGGCTTTTAATCCCAAAATCAACGATGCTGCTCCAAGAGCAAGACCGATACCGATCCCCAGTCCCAGATTGTTTGTTATAAGGGACTACAATGTCCCTTTATTACTGCCCTCATACTCTCTCTATACTAGAGAAAACACACATTGCAGGTCATAAGTGACAACGACAATAATAATAACAACAGTAGAAGAGAAAAACTAGCAATATCACGCCAGACAACACCTGTTGACTTTGCTTTTATGTCGGTAAGGTCACCAACAACGAAAAAGCAGTATCCACGAAGACTAAAACAGTTTTTTTGA
>JAICHI010000060.1 GCA_025922735.1 Nitrososphaeraceae archaeon
ATCCATTATATGACTGAAGAAGCTTGTCAACCAAATTCTGCAAAAGCAACGACACCTGTAATACTGTACTTGAAAGTCATAGACCATTGGGATAAGATGAAGGGTAAGAAACATAACTATTCTAGCTTCAATGTCTAGATCAACAAGTCGGGCTGGACAGGTTGCTTAATTATAAGACATAATATCATACCAACACACCCTTGACGATATTCTTTACCATTACCTTTACAAGCATATCTTCCTCAAGCAGCAATTATTCCCTACACATAGTACAGTTTGCTCATAAAATTTTTCTTGAATTCACAAAATACTGCTCTGGACAATCCAAACTTCTTACATCTCCCTCCTTCAAATTCTCAACAGACCTCCTAATTGATATGCTGGGTGCATTAATAATCAGAGCAAATACTATTACTAATGATAATATCATGACATGATCCTAAAGTCCCTTTTTATATCTTAATTCTAGAGGAAGTCACCTCTGAAAATATAAGCAGGTGTAGCACAACTAGAAGCCAAGATCTGGTGGGACTTACAACTCCTGCTTTGCTCCCCAATTCCCCAGAGCAGGAGGGCCACCAGTCTTTGTAGCTTAATGAGAAACTCTTTTTCGTGTTTCCTCATGCTGCAAAAGAAGAGTATATACCCCTGATACTCAAGCCGCTATTTCTTGCATCTTCGCTTATTGATAAGCATATATGTTCTTATTCCTGAGTTCCTGCTCTCGTATTTTACAGTCTTTTTATTTGATATTCGTCATTATCTAGGACATCATTGCATCCTCTGGTAAACCATCGCGGCCTGGACACCTTGCCATTGATCCATATATGTGCGATGTTTGTGGCAGGGGATTTCCTACTAAGGAAGAGTATGATACGCACAGGCTACAGCATTAGTAGCTGTCATCAGCACTTGGTATTTTGGACTCGCCCTTTGTACCAAGGATCAGAAATGAAGCCAGTACAAGTACTGCACTAGTAGAGCCAAATGAGATGAACCACACCAGGGGGTCTTTGCTGAAGACCGTGATAAAATAGCCTACGAACAGTGGCCCTAATATCAACCCCAAGTCTCCTATCATTCTATTTAATCCAATTCCGCGTGTAACATGCGATTGTACTCCTAGCGCTACTTCGTAGTTCATTTTGCCAATTCTCTTTACCTTTTCCTCTATCTGCTCTGCAGCCCACGCAATAGACTGGCCAAAAAAGCCAGAAGTTATCCCAATCAGCGTAATGATAACAAGCAGGTAAACCATTGATGTTGATAATGGAATGATTGCAACTAGCAATCCGGAAATTAAGATTGCAGCAAATAGGGGCTTTTGCATGCCATAGACTTGCGTAAGTCTACCTGAGAAGAAAGAGCTAATCAGATTTGCAAGCGAAGCCATTGTAAGAATTATGCCCATATCAAATACTGATAGATTCAGGCTCCCATATCCGAACAGCGGCACCCCTGTAGTATAGATCCCAGAACGGAGGAAGGCAAAGCCAAAAGTGGCAATGGCCGCAGTGTTAAGGTAGGCAGCCATGCTTGCCTGTCTGTTCTCGTGCTCATGCTCCTCCGCCTTTTCAATATTGAACCTCCGGCGCCGGCTAAAAATCGATATGATTACTGCTGCTACAAATACTACTGCAGCAAATGCAAAATATGGCGCGTTATATCCAAAAAACTCTGCAATTGGTGCTCCGACCACCGGTCCAACGATGGGTCCAAGCATCAATATCGACTGATAGCTTCCAATGTTTGTCCCACGCTTTGCTGCATCTGAAGACAGGAGCACAAACGCAATAGCTGCGCTGACGTAGATGGACGATGCGATCCCTTCCAGCAACCTGGCAAAAAGCAACACCCAATAGCTTGAGGCAAGGCCTGCAAGAGTTGACGCTCCAATGAGGATTCCAAGTCCAAGGATCATTGTCCTGCTTAGGCCAAGCCTGTCGGCAAGGAATCCGGCCGGGACATCAAAGATCAATCGGCCTATAGCAAAACCTGCGATTACTGCGCCGACTAGAAATTCATTTGCTCCTAGGTCTTGTTTGGCGTAAAGCGTCAACGATGGTGTGACCATGGTAGAGCCCATCATGACTACAAGGGAGACTAGCGAAACTGCCAGTATGCTTGGCTGGATGCGTAGGTGCTCATTTAGTTTGAACATTTTGTCACCAATATTACAAAGAGATGAATTGAAAGTTCAACTATCAATGCGTGCCATGCCTAATTTATCTTTGTATGGCCCTCATTCAAATCAAAAATGAGTTCATATTTATCTTCTGTACTGTTACCATATGTATAGGATTCATATGTTGTTGCTCAAGTGTTAAGAGAGAATTGTTTCTTTTCCAAGGTCATGACCAAGAGCCATTATCTTTATTTTGACAGGGTTGGCTATGCTGTCACAGAGTGTTGTATCGATCATTGGGTTAAGCAGCCCGAGCCATGTCCAAGCTGAGTCCCAGCAAAGCAATCAGAATAGTGATACAACTGTCTACCCCCCAGCATTCTCTCGCATCAGGACAGAATCAAGATAAAAAGACTACACATAAAAATCTCTTGGCATCCTCCAGAACAAAATGTCATCGCTGCGATGCAACCAGAGCAAATAAGATGCCGACAGGAATAGAAAATACTTAACGAATGGGTGCAGATAACAATCTCTGACACATAGTGAGTGCAAGGTGAAATAGCAGCCATCAATCCGTGTCAAGCAGATTTCGAAGCGAGCGATACCTGTTGTAATCTTCAGTCAGTATTTTTGCTAGCTTTTTTGCAATATCGCTTACTGACAATATGCCAACCATCGAACCATCTTGCTCTAGTACAACTAGCCGCTTGATCTTGTTCTCTGCGATCGTCTCAGCTGCAGTGTCGACAGAATCAATGGATTTGACTGTGATAAGAGGGGATGACATGATATGCCTGACTGCAACTTGATCAGCGCTCTTGTTCTGAGCAGATACTTTCTTTATGATATCCCTTTCAGTGACAATGCCAACCGGCTTCTTATTGTTGCCTTCGATCACTACTATCGATCCAATTCTATGTTTTGCCATCAATTTTGCTACATCCAAAGCAGAGGGGTTATCATTGATGTCGACTGTAACAACTACTCTTTCTTGGGGTATTATTTCACTGACTACGCTCACGCTATAGAAGGAACTTCTTTCAAATAAATATGCTCGCGCTTGCCTGTCCCACTAGAAAGAAAACTAAAGTGGTTTTGCATCAATCTCCTGGCCTTTCGTGGTGTCGCTGAGTTTATTGATGGCGTCTCGTAGGGATTAATTGCTTTAAAAGCTTGACTCGCTTTTAATAAGAACGCTCTATTCTTGTTGAGGAAGATGTTGCTATTGTTGTAGGGATCATTCTAATCGCAAAATATTGGTCCGCATGACATATAGGAGAATGAATATTTTGTTTCAACCATCTCTTAACAGAACCTATCTTAACGTATACAGTTGATAGCTGCCTCCCGTCTTTTCATCAATGTAGGCCCACTTCTTGGGATCAACATTCATTTCTATAAGATTTTGTTTGTTGTCTAGATTTTTATACATTGACTGGCCAATCACTATCTGCCAAGTCTTTGACAGTGCTATCATTTTTGCGGCCATACTGATGCTCGATCCTACTATGTCGATATGAGCCCGATCTATGCTCTTGCCATAGAGCACAACTTGTACATCGCCGTAGTCGATCGACATTTTTACGGCTAGTTGTGGAAGCCCGCGGGTGCTCAGCTCGGGATTGACACAATCTTTGATGATCCTCTGCATGTATTTTGCACAGTCTACTGCGTTTTTGGATGCTTGTCTGCTGTCGTATTCAGCAGGAAAAAGGGCAATAATCGCATCGCCTACATATTTTAGCACATAGCCACCATACTCTGAGGTTACAAGACTCATCTCCTGTGAAAATACATGCAATATCGTTGCAAACTTCTCAGGGGACAGCGCCATGCTCATCTTGGTTGAACCATCAATGTCTACATAGAGTATCACGACGCCCACCTTTTGGTTAACTTTTCGCCTGAGGAAGCGCTTGCAGGACTCTGTGGAAAGGTCTATCTGCACGCCTCTATCAAGGGTCTGCCTTACCCGTGCTTGGGCCGCGTTAAAGTCTTTCACAGGTGATAACAAGCCACTATTCATATCGCATTATTGCCACCACCATATAATCTGACAATATGATAATAGAGTGTATAAGCTCTTCTGAAGCTACTGAAAGGTAATAAGCAGCGGCCATGTCATTTACAATCAAATGGATTTTTTTGCCCCTGCTGTTGTTGAATCGTACAGCTGATTTATCATCAAGTTACTTATACAATGCAGATCAAGCGAGCCTAAATGTCTCTATCCGACAATAGCCGAAAGAAAAGAGGTCAGACAACATCAACAATTACTGAAGCTGAGCGTATAGTGGCCGATCAGGTTTCGCCCAATCGCCGAGCGGAAATTCTAGAGTACCTAAAGCTGTTTGGCTACAAACCTGACAGAACTATCTTGCAGGTGCATCTAGTTGGTTTTTTCAACAAGCGGCGGACTAACGTACGGGCGGTGGAACAAAGAGAGGCAGCTGCGAAGAGGTACGGCGGCACGACCTTTGTAGTTGTGGGCAGGACGCATGATCCATCTATAATGGATTCAGTGATCAAGCCAAAAAAGAAAAGAGATGAAACGAGCCCCGGGTACGTCGGCTATCTGTGGAAGAGCAAGGATCCTCAGAAAAGAGCACCCCATGAAGTTATTCCGCTTGATTTTACTCCAGTTCATGTCCCTTATCCGGCAGACTGGAAGAATATGTTCGCCACCAAAGGATTCATGGTAGCACTTCATGTGCCAACGTCTTTTGCAAAACACAAGAACAAGTTATCACGCGCCCTCTACCGGGCAGGCAAGAAAGCAGATGTCAGGAAGCCCTGGGACTTTGTTGAAGAAATTAGAAGTAGCGGCTACGGACAGCAAGCAGCCGAGGATCCCTTGAGCATTTTGAAAATCAGGCTAGCGAAGGGTGAGATAAGCCCACAAGAGTATGAAAAGCTGCGTCACACACTGACTACGTGATCCCCCTCCCTATCTCCCTATTCCTCTCCCACCCCTCCCCCCCACGCTCTGCCCCGTACTCCTTTTATTATATACTGAGAATGTGACTACTTTTGTGCGATGAATTGGTTGAAGAACAAAAGGAGGATCTCCCGCCAGAATTTGCTGGAGATGCTAAAACGCATAGACCGCGCTTATGGGATAATAGAGCTAAATGAAAGTGAGCCAATGATACTTGAAATGAATAGAAAAGAGCGGCTATTTGAAGTCCGTAGCAGTAAGGACAAAGGCAGGTTCTATAAGGTCGATGCAGACATCAAAATGTGCACATGTCCTGACTTTAACTTCCGATTCTTGAAGTGCAAGCATATAATAGCGGCCGAGTTTGCGTCTGGGATCACAAGCTAGAAGCAAAAATGGGACACGGAGCAATATGCTCAAACAAAAAATGCAGTCATCGGCTTGGATTACACCAGTATGACAGCAAAAAGAGGGCCTTTATATGCACAAAATGCAGGTGTGACAAATACAAGTGACAAAGAAATTGAATTGAGTTATAGAGAGCAAAAAATAAATTTCATTCTTGCTCCACTTATAGCATGCAGGCAAAACTTGAGCCCTATAATGGGTCAGGAAAAAAGGTAGTAGTTTACAACACCTATGCAGACAAAGGAAAGCTCCACTTTGACGTATTCATACCGACTGACAAGAGCCAATCGACACAGGTGCCAGAGAAAATAGATTCTGAGGCAGTAGAGTATGCAAAAGAATTCCTAACGCTGATAGGCAAACCCTCTGAGGACATAGCTGTGAATATGTGCGAGCGCTGCCACATAGACAATACCGACCTGTATGCAAGTGAGTTGTGGAAGCTGCCTGGCAAGGAAATATTTATTTGGCCTATGGAAGGGTGTCCAAAACCCTCCTGATTTTTTTTATTAGGCAAATCGTCAGAGTACGTAATCGACCTAACAGACCTGATAGGTCCTTCTTCTTGCTCCACATAACAAATTCTTCATTTTGATTTTTAGTTTATTGATTAGAAGATGATACATGCATGTAAAAAGAAATAGGGAACGCGCACGACAATTTTCTTGCCGCCGCTGCATTTTGCGCAAAAAAGAGTGTGTTGATGATGATGCTGCTCACTCGCGCTTTACTAGCACATAGTGCGGAATGTTAGCAAGTGTTGCTGGGTATGAGGTTTTGTATTCCCAGCCCAGTGCAAGTAGTTTTCTTGCCTCGCTGACATCAGCTACGGTGGCGATATCTACGATTCGCCTACGCCTAGCAGCAGCGGCAGTAGTAGCGAGCTGAGTCCCACCCTTATGCACATGTTCGTTCCCGAATTCATCTACCAGCTTCCATTTGACTTTGCCTGTAGCCAGATCCTCGCCTACCTTCTCAAAGGCTATTGGCTGGTTTGGAAAGCCTGCAGCTTTGCAGCGATTGCACTCTTGCATCTTTCTTTGCGGTTTTGATGCTTCCGCCTGAACTGTTGTTGACATATACAAGTGTCCGCAAAATTAGCTAATAATATATGGAGTACTAGAGGGAGAGGGGGTGGGGGAGTGTCTCATTTATCCACTCAAAAGAGTTCAACCATCTTTTCCTTCTCGCCCCTACTCCAAATGAATTATCCTGATCCAACTAACAGCAGATACGCATACATACATACATGCACATTTTTCTGGGCTG
>JAICHI010000061.1 GCA_025922735.1 Nitrososphaeraceae archaeon
CACTGCCAATGTGGTTATCTGCCTCTATTGACATATAGCGGCTTTATAATATCTCGGTATATTTCGAGTTATGTGCCAAATTTAATCAGAGTAGTATATTAGAATTGAACTATTGACTGTCTTTACACCAATTAACTATGCCCTCACCGATAATTTTTAGCTGAGTCAAGTTAAATTCAATACTGTAGATTGCCCGGACTTCCTTAAACTTGAGCAGAGCACAAATTGCTATCGGCTTGATAATGCTCAACGCTGCGCTAGCGAATACACTTTCCAACTTTGCGGCCGCCTTAGTTGTAGAAAACTTTGACACCTGGTTCGGACCCCATGAGAGTGGGCCTTGTCGGTACTTTGTTAATGCACTTATGTGCTTCATGATTGAAAAGGGTTACGTTGTTGTTTGTAGCTCTATTGAATCAATAAGCTAGTTCGCTTCTGCAAGCCCTTTGCACATAAGATAAACCGCTGCATATGTGGGCATCTCGGCTGATTCTTTTGAAACGTTGAATGAGTTCCTCTTTAGTTTTAACTTGACTGGAGTCTTAACCTTGACGCTTACTTTGCCATCGCCAAGGAGACACGCATCGACAAAGGGATCAAAAGAATTGAGATCGCTGGATTTTGTCTTTGACAGCCCACTCTTGCTGTTGAGCGTTCCAGGCATCCTAAACACCCTGTGAACGTCAGTTGTCACTTGTGGATCTATTCGGACTCCCATGTCCCTTGCTAATCTGTCAAGTTCAACTTTGAATGCATTATAGCCGCCGTTTTGGTTGACAATGTTCTTGAGTTTGATTGCTGATGCCATGTCGATCTTGAGCCTCTCTGCAATTCTTCTTCTCCAGCCGAATGCAAGTCCACTTTTTGGTAATTTTATGGAAAACAAGTCCTCTGTATTGGTCTTTCTTAGCCCAATACTTTCCAACATGAGGCCTGTTCCAGAGAGATAGCCTACAAGGTCGGAGCGAGCCTGCGGATCCAGGGAGATGAATGCATCATCATTTATGTGTACATGAAAGCCATTGTTACCGGAAAAGTAAACGTGAATAGCACTATGCTCTAGGCCAATGTCTCCTAACAAAAAATCCACCAAACGTCTAGCCTCCTTTTTAGACCCGTCTATGCACTTACTGCAAGGGATGGAAACATAATCTGCCTTTTTGCAGCCGCATGAGGGGCAAGAATATGATGATCTCTCTTTGTGCTTTTCAGGTGGAGACCCATAGCCACAGTTTATGCAGACTGAATACGAATGCGATGGAACACATGGCATGCCAAGATCTTTACCATCAATATCAAAGATCAGGTCCGCCCCAAGCCACTGTTTCTCCTGCATAGGTTGTTGTGTTGGAATTCGATAGTATGCATTTGAGCAATAGACATCAGAAGGCGCTTCTCTGACAAGCATAGCATCTAGCTCTTTCATGCTTTTGAATGATAGATGTCTAAGCATGCCTGCTTGTCCAAAGTGCGCAAAACCGAACTCACGTTGCTCCATCTTGAGTGGCTCTTCAATTGCCTTTGACTGGTTGAAGTAATACTCACGGAACGCTTTTTTTATTACCGAAATATTCTTGGCTGCAAAGAGATTCTCTCTCATTTCTTCTTCCTGCCAAACTGAATTGGATTTATTAGAGTGTCGCATTCAGCAGTTGCAAAGCAGAGATTTTCGTTACGGAGTTTATCGCATGAAGGAACAGAATATTTGGTATGGCTTCCCTTCATGCCGGCTAGGTGCTCCACTTGGTATCGGGTTATTTTTTCGTTAAAATCAGGAGCATTTTCAAACATCGAGACGATTTCATCGACTGGCTTGCCTATAGCCAGCATGTATGTGGCAAGCATTACGCGTGCGGAGTGGGGCAGGTTATCGCCTTTATTCATCACTTCAAGGGCATGCTTGATGCATGGTGGGTAGTCCGTTACCGCCGCTGAGGCGCGGCGTTCGTAACGTGGTAAGAATTTTAAGCGTAGCTCGTCAGCTCTTGACTTTATCCCTTGCGGCAGAGTGGGTAGAGTCATTGCTCTGACTTTATCATAAATGAGCACGGCGAGCTCATTTCTGATGAGTCTAACGGTCTCATCAGCGTCGAGATAAACATAGCCATTATGGACAAGCCTGTTGATCAGTTTCCATTCCTGTTCGTTGAAATGAGAAGCTCTTGCAAGATAGTCGATAACTCGGACCTTGAATAGACGCTGATCCTCTGATATAAGGATTCTCAATTTGAACAAATCCTCAAAGATTTTAGTAAAGACAGAACGTCTCTTGATTTCGCTCTGCTTTCTTAAATCCTCTGTGAGAAACTTCTCCGCCCTTCTCGCTTCGGCTAGCGCGAACTTTCTCAGTACTTGCTCGATGCTAATTGACTTGACGATCACAAGTGAAATAAGGAATGTAAGGATTTCAATTTCGTATCTCTCTAAGTTATCGTATATCTTCCCATTGACCTCGATCTCAATACGCTCGGCAGCACGGTCGATAATGTGCTTCATATCAGGCCTGTCAAGCTCCTCCCAGCCGAAGTTGGACTCGCGCAGGTATGCTCCAGCTTCATTCAAAAACGGATACTTGGCTAGATCACTACCGGCCATTCTTATAGAAGACAACTTCGACAATATGATATAGCTGCACTACCATAAAAACTCCATTACAATAAGTTAAAGTAATAAAAATTCTCTTCATAACGAAATATGGATGTAAGAGTGGGGTTTCATGTTTCCGTAGCAGGTGGGATATCAAATTCAGTCGAGAATGCAAAAAAATTAGGCTGTACTGCATTTCAAATATTTAGTCGGAATCCCCGTGGGTGGGCTGCCAAGCCTCTACCCCAAGATGAGGTAGACTTGTTCAAAAATAGCCTCTGTGCTAGTGGAATCGCAAAAACATCAGTAGTAGTCCACATGCCGTATCTGCCGAACCTGTCAGGGCCTCCAGGAGAATTGTATGAAAGATCAGTGAAGACTCTTACAGAAGAGATGCAAAGATGCGATTTGCTTGGAATATCCTATCTTGTGTTACACCTTGGAAGTCACATGGGCAGGGGATCAAATAGTGGCATTGATCAGCTCGTAAATGCCTTAACAGCAGCCAGTGACCATAGCAAATCCGCAAATGCAGTAGTCGTTCTCTTGGAAAATAATGTGGGACAGAAGAATAGTGTTGGGGGCACACTTGAAGAGCTACGCCTCATCCTCGATAGGCTCGATAGCTCAAAGCAATTTGGCGTTTGTATTGATACCTGCCATCTATTTGCCTCTGGGCATGACCTTCGCACAAAGGAGGATGTAAATAAAATATTTGAAAAAATCAAGGAAACCGTAGGCCTGAAAGAATTGAAAATCGTCCACCTGAACGACTCAAAAGGTGGGCTGGGCTCAAACCTCGACCGGCATGAGCATATCGGCCTTGGATCGATAGGCGTTGAGGGTATTACTGCTTTTCTCAACCACCGAGCGATTCAGGCCCTTCCGATAATAATGGAGACGCCGATCGATAAAAGGAGAGGAGATGAGCAGAACCTCCAGGTCGTTCTAGATATGATAAAAAAATAACATACTAATAATAAATAATTACTTATTGAGCCTGTGAGACTCTACATTAGTAGAGCCTTCGTAATATGTCACGATTAGCGGGTCGCCTATATTATAAGGACATCCTTGGATGCTTTTTGGTTGCCCGTCGGGTGGCTCTATGACGCAGACATCTCCCTGCTTTATTGACACATTGACCTCTTGAGTTACGGTCTGCCTGAATAGGATCTCTGCAAGAGGGAACCCTTGTACCATTTGTATGAGCATGAATGCTCCAAAGAATGCAAGGCCAAACAATATAGCGAGCTTCTTAGTTGAGATTCTTGCAAACTCCGATGAATCAGACTCATAGCCCATATACTACACTGTCGTGATCATTTCTAAAAAACTTATGGGAGTCATCGGGAGGTCTCTGTAGCTTTCTCTATTGCTTCTTCCTGCTCACGCCATTCATCAAAGTATGCCATTAGTAGATTAGCCGCCAATTCTTCCTTTGTGTGATCAGCTTTGAGATGAACTGGCAGATATTCGGGTGTGAAGAATAGGCTGCAGATATAGCAGAACGGGTTTCGTTCATGCTTTTTTAGCAAGTTACGTTATTAGATTATGTGACTGCAAATATAAGAGCTTGGTTCTGAGCATCCCTAAGAATAGACAGAATAAGCTACCCAATTTTTAGATCAAAGTTGTTCACCATTGTTTGTTCATGAATCTCTGTTTGCGGTATAGCTATACCGCAAACAGATAAGATTAGATCAGAAGTATAGTCTCTTGAGAATGGCCACGCTTGAACTTCCTAAACTTCATAGATCTATTTCCCTAATAAAACAATATCATCATCTTCTAATACCACCAGGTTCATGGTTAGACTTACCGAGTTAGTCTATCGCTGAGCTTTGCTCCAGCTTAGGATAATTCTCAACGATTGCGCAGATGACAAATTCTAACGACCAGGCAGTGAATTATTTGAATTAGGACCTAGTCATATATACTAGAGCCTAAAACCTGTGAGGTCTGTGAGAACCAATACTTCCAAGCCGCCCATTGCCAACTATCAAACGATAAAACAAATTATAAGTAGGTTAGCAAGAAAGTCTGGATACATATATGGTCTTTGGCAGGGACATCCGGCTTTCGAGGATATTGAATGACGGCAAAATGCTGTGCATTCCAATGGACCATGGTATAAGCAATGGTCCCATTAGGGGACTAGAAGACGTTCATGGCATGATCTATCAATGCGCCTCTGCTGGACTCACCTGTGTCCTTGTCAACAAAGGCATCATCAAGACTATGCCAAGGCCGCCAGATATTGGATTGATAGTACACTTTTCCGGCAGTACATCCATAGGTCCAGCACCAAACAGAAAGATGCTGATTGGAAGTGTCGAAGAAGCGATCAGACTCGGAGCCGATGCAGTTTCTCTTCATATTAATATTGGTTCAAAAGAAGAGCCTGAGATGCTGCAAAAGCTTGGTATGATATCTGATAAGTGCGACGAATGGAGTCTTCCTCTGGTTGCGATGATGTACCCGCGCGGAGAGAACATTAAAAACCCTCATGACCCGGAGATCGTCGCACATGCTGCAAGAGTGGGTGCTGAAGCCGGCGCAGACATTGTAAAAACAGTATACACCGGTGATCTGAATTCTTTTAAGCGGGTTGTTAGGAGCTGTCCCGTGCCTGTGGTAATTGCTGGCGGACCCAAGGCCAGTAGCGACAGAGAAATTTTGGAGATGTGCTATGGGGCAATGGCAGCAGGCGCAAAGGGCGTGACGTTTGGCCGCAACATTTTCCAACACAAGAATCCGCCTGCAATGGTACGCGCATTACAGAAGATCATAATTGGAAACAGAAATGTTAGAGAGGCTCTGAAAGAACTTGACTGATCTCAAACCAAAAGAGCTGATTGTCAAGCCAACTGTAGCAATATCTTCTCTTGGCGACTTTCTATCAAAACTAAAGGAAAAGGGCAATTTGATAGTCAACGTTGATCCCAAGCTAGCTGGCGGGAGGTTCCGAACAATATATGAGTCAGAGGACGCTGACATCGTGATCTGCACGACTTTTGATCAATTGAAATCGCTCAAGGCGTCTGGCAAGAGCGTTGGATATTTCAAGAAAGTAATGAGCAACCTTGACGTCGATGATATTGAAAGAGCAACAGAGATTGGAGCAGAACTTGTAATTGTTGACACATCAACATGGAAGATAATTCCGCTTGAAAATATTATTGCCAAACTACACAAGTCTAAAGCAAGAGTGTTCGCCACAGCAAAAAGTTCGCAAGAGGTTGCGACACTGTTTGCAGTCCTTGAGCTAGGAGTCGATGGGGTAATTCTATCGACAGATAGCGAAGAGGAAGTCGACAGGGTGAGACAGCAACTAACTAATGCAAGGTTCCTTATTACGCCAGCTAGGATTATGGAGGTAAAAGACGTCGGCACCGGGGAGCGGGTCTGTGTAGACACCGCTTCTATGATGGGGATGGGAGAAGGCATGTTGGTTGGAAGCAGATCAAACTTTATGCTTTTAGTACACAATGAATCAGTCGGATCCTCTTTTACCTCGCCCCGGCCATTCAGGGTTAACGCTGGTGCAGTATATTGTTATACAATAGTGCCTGGTGGAGGAACGCGCTATCTTTCCGAGATCGAATCGGGAAGCGAAGTGTGGATCGTTAACAAGGAAGGTATTGCAAGAAGTGCTGTCGTCGGGAGATCAAAAATAGAGACGCGACCGCTGAGACTAATACGCGCAGAGATCGACGGTGAGAAAGGCACCGTTATTTTACAAAACGCTGAGACGATACGGCTAATATCCAAGGATGGCAAGCTGTTATCCGTAACTGATGTAAAAGTCGGGGATGAGGTACTGGGCTATGCCAAGCAAGCAGGGGGCCGCCACTTTGGGATGGAAGTCGACGAATTCATCGTTGAAAAATAATAGCACTAATTTTCTTTAGGTCATGATTTATCGGGTTATTTCATGATTTATAAAATATTATGTCTTTGCTCAAAGCTAATTTTCATATGGCCATGGCGGCGCTATGATAAATCATATTGAAAGGCGAAAAGATATTGCGACACTAGCAGGTCTTTATGAGTCCTCCAGCGCAAATGCTTGTACCGCCAATTGCAAGACTGCTATTAGTAATCACAAAAAATGTGAAAGTCATGCGTACTA
>JAICHI010000062.1 GCA_025922735.1 Nitrososphaeraceae archaeon
ATGCAGTAAGTCTGGAACATGACTCCACGCTTTTCTGCATCAAATTCTGATAGTAATTCAAGCCACGTCTTGAAAAGGATTGACAATTTATTTGGATCTATGGTGGGCACGGCTGCTAATGCCATACTTATGATTTCGCTCTTTTCATCATCGCTCATTTCATAGAACTCTTTGAGACGGTTTTGCAGCATTTGTTTTCGCAAAAAATCCGGCAGATCTGCAAGTATATGGATGATGTTGCCAGCCGCATTGTTCATGATTAAATTGCGGGATGGAGGAATTTATCTTATTTTAAGGATGAATTAAATAACTACACTAGGAAGAGAGAACCTTATGTCATGCCTTGTGACAGTCGGCGGATTCTATGGAGATGAAGGGAAGGGCAAGATTATAGCCTACTTGGCGAAAAAGGACAATCCTGCAATTGCTGTGCGTGGAGGCGTTGGTCCAAATGCAGGCCACACTTTTACTTTCGAAGGTAAGGAATACAAGGTGCGCATGTTACCAAGCGCTGTGCTCAACCCGACAACTAGGCTTTTGGTCGGCGCGGGAGTGCTTGTCAACCCGCAGGTTTTGATAGATGAAATTGTGAAGTTTCATGCAGACGACAGGACATTTGTGGACAGTCAGTGCGGCATTATTGAGCAAACACATATTGACCGGGACATAGGCGAAGACTACCTTAAGAGCAAGGTGGGCACTACAGGCACTGGAACTGGCCCGGCTAATGCGGACAGAGCACTTAGGAGGCTCAAGCTTGCAAGAGACATTCCAGAATTGTCACTTTACATGGAAGATGTCAGCAATTCAGTTAACTATGCTCTACACAACAATGAGAGGGTGATAGTGGAAGGGACACAGGGAACTTATTTATCGCTGTTTCATGGCGGTTACCCCTACGTTACATCAAGCGACGTGACTGCTTCTGGCATCTGTTCACAGATTGGCATCGGACCAAAAAGAGTCGACGAAGTACTAGTGGTCTTTAAGGCATATGTGACACGTGTTGGTGGCGGACCGCTTGAGAATGAGCTGAGCGAAGAAGAGGCAAGAAAGCGCGGCTGGATCGAGCATGGGAGTGTCACAGGCAGGCAGAGGAGGGCTGCGCCTTTTGATATAGAGCTTGCCAAGAAAGCGATCAGGCTCAACAGCGCAACACAACTTGCAGTCACAAAGCTGGACGTCGTTTTCCCACAGTCTGCAGGCCTGCACGAATACACAAAATTGCCCGAGGATGCAAAAAAATTCATTGCAAACATTGAAGGCGAGACCGGCCTTAAGGTGACCCTAATTGGCACGGGAAGAGAGGTCTATGATGTTATAGACCGCAGGTCATCTTAGCTTGCTTGCTACCAGCGCCTTTACAATATCCCTGCATAAACGCAGATCATCGAGGAGTTTTTTCTTGTCTCCTGATGATAGATCAAGCCTATCGATCATTGACTTTACAGTAGTGAGGTCTGGTGACTTGACAGGCTTGGGAGGAGGATTCCCCTCAAGGCCATAACGTAATTTCAGATCCAATATTGCATATTCAAGGGCCACGTAGACACGCCATAGCAACAGCCTGTCCGGTTTGCTACTCTCAACAAGAATTGATTTGGCCTGCTCTACAAGCCTGTCCAGCTTCTCCAATGATAATTATTCTACCGCTAACGGATGACTTTAATACGGTAAGTATTAACAATATCGCGATTTGCGGCTTAAGGCTCCTTGCTACATTGCGCTAGCAAGCCTCAGGGATTTTGGCAGGCTAGTATGCGCGCTGGAGCGGACTCCTTTGCCTGCATTTTCACTTCAGTTTAACAGGCACGAGGTGCTTGCAGTCCAGACGGACATCATCAACGGAAGACCGGTGATCTATTATACACAAGAGGACTCAAAGGATGGTCAGTACCTGGCCTACAGAGTAAGCAACGGCATTGAAGAAGTGTTGCTTGCCAGCTCGGTTGACAATCCTACATATGTTTACTCGCCTATTCTCAAGGTGGAAAAGTTCCCCCGCTCGCTTACAAGATCTGCGAGGATTGACAAAGGATCAGGTTACACCGTCATAAAGCTGAAGGATCTTCCAAGCCTTGCCAAGGTGGCAGCCTATAAAACAATATACGATGAGCCGCCCCTGCCTCTCTTTCTGTTCAAAGAACGTGGAGGCAAGGTCGTGCTAGGCACTGCAATGAGTGCAAATGACAATGAGACCATATCCTATTTTTACTACGTGACTGCGGAAGAAGAGCCAAAGGAGCCCTTTTTGCGATACAGCAGCCAAAGGGCCGATCAGCCAACGTTCTTGACAAGGCTGGATGAACACGGATACGTTTATCTCAAGGTGATAAGGCTGGCAGAGGATCATCCACTGGTAAAGACCTATGACTAGGCCCTTTTTCGAAAGGATTGCCACAGTGGCTATAGAAAAAAAAAGCCCAATAGTTCTTGCCCTTGATCCTAGACCACCAGGCAATCAAAGGCTGCCAGAACTTGCAGCAAGGACCATCTGTGCAGTCGAGCACCACATCTGCGCCGTCAAGATGAATTTCCATATCATCCTACCGCTGTCTGCGTCTGAAATTTTGAGGATAAACAAGCTGGCCCACTCTTTTGGGCTACAATCAATAGCAGACATCAAGCTGAACGACATCGAAACCACCAACGCTGTTGCCGTCGATCACCTAATAAAGATGGGCTTTGATGCCGTCATAGCAAATCCCTTTATTGGCAGAGACGCACTTGCTTCGCTAGTACAAAAGGCACACAAGGCAGATGCAGGCATCATTGCGCTTGTATACATGAGCCATCCAGAGGCAAAGGAGGGCTTTGGGCTCGAAATACAAGGGCGCGGGTTATACAAAATGTTTTTTGAAAGGGCTACGGCTTCCGGTGTCGACGGCATAGTGGTGGGCGCAACCCAGGATAAGATTTTAAAAGAGATCGCAGGGCGACTACCGGTGTATTCACCTGGAGTTGGGGCGCAGGGCGGCGATGCAGAGCAGACAATTAGAAACGGCGCAGATTATTTAATAATTGGCAGATCAATAGTTGAAGCCAAGCAGCCTGCCAAGGTCGCAAGAGAAATCCAAAACAGAATCTTATCGATAGGCAAGTGAGTGTTGCTGAAGATATTCTTTTGCAGCTGACAACAGGTTCTTGGCGTTTAGATAAGTCAGTTGCTGCATTGCGTCATCGAATTTTCTCCATGCAAAGCCAATGTGCTCATGTGAAAGGATCACTTTGCGTGTGCGCGCCCGTGCAAGATACAACACAACCTCCTTTCGCACAGGCTTCTTGCCATGTCTGTATTTGTATTCGATCTTCATACGGAAGCCATCCAAAAATTCAACATTAGTAATGCAGGTCTCTTCCCGAATTTCACGAGTAGCGGTCTGCTTTTCGTTTTCTCCAGCTTCAATGTTACCCTTTGGAAAGTCCCAGTGGCCGGCGGAGTAATGCAATAATAGATATTCCGGCTCGGAATTGTCTTCCATATAGAATACCACTGCACCGGCCGACCGCTCGTCTATCAATAGTCTGTGATTGATCTGGTTGTTTGTAAGTTTTTTGCAGTATTATTCTTCGTCATGGTCATTCTCTTTTCCCACTGGCTCTTGGTCTTGGTCCTGCAGTAGAGTAGGCGCTGCATAGTTGTGTACGTCTAGCCATTCTTCTTGCGACATCCAGTAGCCGCAAAACCATTTTTGCTGTTTTGGATCATAGTCTCCGTGCTGTTGTGACATGGTAATTTTTTGTTGCAGTCACCTTTACATTAGTGTTTCAGAACTTCGTCGCCTTTTCTGTTCCTAAAATAATAGTAAAGGACTGTTGCAGCTACAAGCGACATTGCAAGACCTATCAGCAGAGATGAGATGAGCGTAAATGGATTTGTCCCTTCTGTAAGCACGGATGTGAACTGTAGCAGTGGGATATAGAGCAGCGCAAGCACCGCAAGGCGCAGTATATCAGACATAATCCTGCTGCTTCCCTTGAACCAATCGCTCAACAGGACACCGCCAAGAATTGTAGCAATCCCTATCCATAGCAGAGTTATCGTACTGTTAGCAAATCTTCCCACTATAGTCCTGTTTGAAACGATGTCAAGCGCACTCATTTCAGGAGTGAGTATGTTGGACGGTATGCTGGATATGCCGTTTGCAATGGCCGCAAGTATGATAAGCACGCCGCCAATGATTGAGAATATCTTAATAAACGACGTTGGAGTCAGCCTGCCAAAAGAGCTTAATGCCTTGTCAATGTCAAATGCCCTGACGATGAATGCACCGCCAAGAATTGCAAGCACGATTGCAGTTATCCACTTTGCCGCGTCGAATATGACGGCAAGTGCTCCTGCTGCTAGCAGAATGCCGGGGACGCCTAGAAAGAACTTTGAATACTGGGAATCATAAACGAGCATCCTAAGATACCGGCCCAGCACTGCGTACGAATACTCAACACTTCTACTATGCCGGATAATTACGCGCTGGACTGATATCACGGGTATTCGTGATTGGATGACAGGTAGGATTGTCTCGTCGTCCTCGCCATCAGAGACAATGACTGCGCCGTCTGCGCGATATTTCTCAAGTATGCTTTTCACCTCAAGGCTTATCTTCTCGTCAGCTTCGACACCCCTATTGAACTTGCCGGCCACTACTGCAACCTCAGCAGCGTAGCCCTTGCTCACAAGCTCCTCGTATGTCTTGACTGCGCCAAAAATGGCATTCGAGTCTGCATCCTCCGGATCCTCAAGTGCAAGCCTAGTGCCAGCATTGATGCATGCATCGCGGCCGACAATTGGTGTCTCAATGCCGCCCTTTGAGCCAATGTCGTCGTCCCTATCTATGCAGAGCACCAAGATCTTGCTATAAGTAGCTTCTTTGCTTGCGCCTTTTACGCTGGCGTGGTTGATAGAGTACGGCATCTTGCTATCAGTACTCTACAGAATTGTTTATAGGTTAATTAATTTAATCCACTTTCTAATAAGCGGAATTATTGGTCTTATTAAAAGCGAGGCTAGTTGGTCCCTGTCGTATAGAAATTTTATTTATATAACTCAGGTCATCTTGATTGGTCCTTCTTGTTTCCAGAGGTAAAAGCTCCTTGAGTGATGGTATTCGAACATCTATTGGGTTGAATATATTAGTTTGAAAAAGGCTGCCATGAAGCGATCGTACGTACTCCAAAGTTTGCTAAGAAAAAGCGATTTGTTTTGTCAGATATGTGTGTATTGATCCCAGTGTTGGGATTATAAGATGAAAGATAACATCGCATTCATTGAACATATAACAGTGTAAGTGGACAGTAAAAAAGAAGGATATGATGCAGTTGCTATACTGTATGGAAGATTGCCATCTTGCATTTATCGATCCCGAACTGAGGACAATTTAACTATTTTATATTCACTATAACTGCCAGGGCAGCTGAAAGACGAATATACTTTTGCTACTAGCAATTCACAGAAAAATACCAAGTCCAGTATCAGGACCATAAAACAGGTTATACAGTCAGAGATGAAAAATATAGCACATATGGGTTATAGTATCTAACATAAATTCCGCTGTTGTATTGTTTGTAAGCTAGCCACGTGAATGTATTGCGTAGTAAGTCATTACTGATCTTTATGCTGCTCTCCTTGCTCTAGTGGTAAAACAAAAGTGAATGTAGCACCTTTTCCATCTTTGTTATTTTCTCCCTTTATCATACCCCCGTGTGATTCTATGATATATTTTGATATATACAATCCAAGACCGATGCCTCAATTAAGTATTGGACGCTCTTGAGGCACACATACCAAATTGCCATTTAATGCTTCAGGTCGTCAATTACAAAAAATGTTTTGGGTTTAATGCTTAAAGTCCAGGCAGATGATATATAATTCACTACTCTCTTGTCGGCTTGCAGAAGGCTTACTTAAGAGCACTTTGCCAAAGCTCTTCCGTAATTCAGATCTGAACTCCATTAGCATGTCGCCCTCAAACACCTTGAACACACTGCTTCCGCCTACTCTTAGCACATGCTGCGCAAACCGTAATGCAATTGTGGAAAGTGAAATCTGCCTTGCATGATCTATATCCCATACGCCGCTCACATTTGGTGCTAAATCTGAGAGGACAACATCAGCCTTGCAGCCCAAAATTTCAGCTATTTTGCTTAGCATGTTTGGATCCTCTATGCTCCCCTGCAGAATTATCGCACCAGCAACTGGTGTAACGGGCTTGAGGTCCATCCCGATGACATTCCCTGACGACCGTACTTCCTTCACGGCTACCTGCAGCCACCCTCCTGGTGCACATCCAAGGTCAACCACTTTATCACCCTTTTTTATAATGTGGTAAGAGCGGTTAATCTGCAACAGCTTGTAAGCGGACCTTGCCCGGTATCCCTGATCCTTTGCCAGTCGGCGGTATTGGTCACGTCGAGCGTCAGCAAGTCTCATGTTTTAGAAAGTTTTGCAGGCTTTAGGTTTGAATTGTCAAAAGATTTGATGAGCCATTCCTCAATTAAATTACAGCTTGTAGGACTGTAAGAACCTTCAAGACAGCACATGTGCTCAAAAGGGCATGTTAAACAGGGAGCCTGTTCGATGCTTGTAGTGTCAACAGGCAACTTTACTGCAAAAAGTCTGTACGTCCACCGGCCGTTTTCTAGCATCTTTTCGCGGCGAATAAGTGATCGTTTTTCAAGCCGGATCGCAACGCGAGAGCC
>JAICHI010000063.1 GCA_025922735.1 Nitrososphaeraceae archaeon
AATTTTGCCATCTTTAGAGGTTTTCTTTTCTGGGACGTTACAGTTTTCTTTAAGGCTACGGAATTCTGTAACATCAACGTAGGCCCTTTTCAATCAGGATAGGCAGCTCTTGATTAATCAAGAGCTCCAGCTTCTTCATCAGTCTAGAAAAGTCGCAGCAAGAGGCTGAATTACAGTTTAGCATGCAACTTGATATTGAAAAGGAGTAACTGACCAATTACGAAATGTTAATTATATTAACTATCTCACACCAAAAGGCAAGAAGCTTATGAACCAGTTGAATGATGAATAATAATAAGAATAAGAAGAGACATGCTAATATTCATTTGTGCTGCTCATAGCAAAACCATTGGAACCATCAACACAAAACCGCTGCACATAATACTAAATAGTTATTTGAGAAAGCCGGTGGATGACTTGAGGGAGAATACAAGCATGGACTCGGCAGACTACGGCGCCCCGGTACGAAGTGAATGTGGTTTAGAGGGAATATTAATCAAAACAGATGTAGACGCGATTAGGGCAAACGATTTTGAGGGAATGGGGCTAGATTATTTTCGCAAAAAGTATTGTAGCATTGAGACCGTCTATTTCTTTATGCCTCCTCTGCTACGTACCAGTCAGGAGATAGCAATCGCGGAGGGTCTAATTCCTGATGATATGATTTGCGAAAGATGTCGGGATAATTTAGAGGCTAAAGTAAGAAATACTGAATGGACAGTCAGAAGTGACAAAGAAGAAGAGGGAAGAAGAAATAACGATCTCTACTAGAAAGGCTGCTGCTTTTGTTGGATAACAGACAGAGCAAAAAACTAGGTGAAAATACGAACAAATACGGTAATCCCACGCCAACAATGTCAACCCCTTCTTGTTAACGACATCAGGCAGCAGCAGCAGCGAGGATGATCTTATAGCTTATGACCTGCTATAACAATTTGGCTGAATTTGGCAGTAAAACGCGCTATGTATCTGTCTCAGAAATGCCAAGTAATTAAGAAGACCCGTATTAGGACATAGATGCTGCTTTGACAAAGGACTAGAGATAAATCAGAAGTTTATCGATGCATGAAATCAAAAAGGGGATATACTATTTTTTGACGCAAGAAAATTGAGGAGAAGCTTCATGCTCTATGACGGGGTCTTTGACCAAATATAATAGTGTGTGTAATTTTGACACAAGTCAACTAGGCTAGAGCTCTTAGGAAGGTAGGAAGATACGAGGGAGCAATAGGATGTTAAGACCTCCCTTTAGACATGAATGAATCCTAATAGGTCTCTATTTCTACAGGGAACACTCAAAATCTCTACCTGAGGATCATGCAGGAGCCATGCAAGACCTTAAGATAAGGTAAGCGATCAATTCCACATTGCCGCGTAGCAGATTATGAATGAGTATTGCACTATGCTACTATGACTTGGGATCCTATGAAGACGCTGAGAACAGTTACCGTGAAGCTATAAAATCCAATCCAAAGCCGATGCACATTAATACCGAGATTACCCATGTCGATTCTATGAAGATAGGAATAGCTGGCGGCACCGGCGGGATGGGTGAAGGCTTTGCACTCAGATGGTGCCAAAAGCATGACGTTATCGTGGGCTCAAGGGACGCTCAGAAGGCCAGAGAAGCGGCAGAAAATTACATGAGGACCGCCAATCAAACCTACGGCAATATCACTGGCAGCATAAGTGGTAACGACAACATTTCGTTTGCAAAGGATATTGATGTTTTGATACTTTCGATACCATATGAATTCATTGATGATACATGCGGCAAGCTCACAGGCAAGCTCAGAGATGACTGTATCGTCGTCTCACCTATTGTGCCTATGGCGAGAACTGAAGCAGGGTTTGTATATATCCCATTAGAAGAAGAAGACAAAGAGCAAGCGGCAGAAATGGTTGCTGACAAACTTCCCCCTAGGTCAAGGGTGGTCTCTGCTTTCCACACGATTTCTGAATCAAAACTCAAGAATTTACAACAAAGTCTTGACGCTGACACTTTTATCTGCGGCGACGATCAAAACGTAATAGCAAAGCTGACAGGTCTTATAAATGAGATCGCTGGCTTAAGACCAGTGTACCTTGGGCCACTTGCACTAGCTTACCAGGCAGAGATCCTAACCCCGATGTGTCTAAATGCTGCCAAGCGAAACAAGATGAAGAATCCGGGGGTAAAGCTGGTCTGAACGCAAACATTATGAGCAATGATATGTTTGGAATCATGTCAATATGAGATGGAAGGAAGAAATAGGCAGTAGGCGCGGCAGAAACTGGATGTCTGCAATGGGCATCCTGTTCATAGTCACTGCCATCATTATCATGGTCCGAAATCTTGTGCTGTTCAATATTCAGCATGCTGCAGGCTTGATCGAAGATGGGACGCAACAATTTCTTGATAACTTTAGTAATGGCTCGATCACAAATGAAAAGTTTGCAGTTGCGATGGTTGCGGCTGGCG
Organism: Nitrososphaeraceae archaeon; assembly: GCA_025922735.1. Classification (GTDB taxonomy): domain Archaea; phylum Thermoproteota; class Nitrososphaeria; order Nitrososphaerales; family Nitrososphaeraceae; genus Nitrososphaera. Next base: position 2,462 of record JAICHI010000063.1, read on the forward strand.
GCTTTTTGCTTTACTGGGGATACTTTAAGAAAAAAGAAGACTACGGCCCGCCCGACGAACACGAATGGCGCAGGTTCAACCGATAACATCTCCACCATCACCATCATCATCATCATACTTTAATATTCAGCTTTCTCTCATTATGTTGGAGTGAATGAAAATTGGGTTTGATGAATCGCATTTCGACTGTAATTTCACAAAAAGCAAACACTCTACTTGAGAGGTTTGAAAAGCCGCAGGAAGCTCTTGATTATTCCTATGTAAGACAGGTAGAAATGCTAAACAAACTGAGAAGAAGCCTTGCTGAGATTATCACTTCTCGCAAGAGGCTTGAAATGCAAAAATCTAGACTGTGGGAGAACATACGACTGCTTGATGAGCAGGCAGCAAGAGCCCTTGAGGCAGAGAGGGAAGACCTTGCACGGCTCGCACTTGAGCGGAAGAATGCCAACCTGACGCAGATGCAGAGCCTTGACAAACAGATAGCCGAGATGAAGGAAGAAGAGCGCAATATGCAAGAAGCAGAAAAGCGCATGTCAATCAAGGTTGAAGAGTTCAAGGCTAGAAAGGAGATAATAAAGGCACAGTACTCTGCTGCAGAAGCCCAAGTCAAGATAAAGGAGAGCGTTACAGGAATCTCTGAGGAAATGACAGATGTTGGGATGGCAATGAATAAGGCGGAGGAAAAGACAGAGCGCTTGAGGGCCAAGTCCCAGGCGCTAGATGAAATGATAAATTCAGGTGTCCTGACGGATTATACATCAAATAAGGATGAAATTGAAAAAGAATTAGAAAAAATTACCGTACAAAATTCAGTGGAGGAAGAATTAGCAAAGTTAAAGTCTGAGAAACAACGTAAGAAGAGACAACAATTGGAGCAAGAAGCGCAACAATGAATCCGAAAGCAAAGAGCAAGGGAAGGTTAGCAGCAAGCAAGCTAAAGTCAAGGCGCACTGGGAAAGGCAAATCCCCCTCTAAGAAGGTCGCCTCTAAACGGAAAGCGGCAGTCAAGACCCGTAACAAGACAGCAATTGCTAAAGCTAGGAAGAGAAGCCCCATAGCACCTAGCAACAAAATCGTCCGCATTATGGGTCACGGACAATTTACCGTGGACAGCAAGACACTCAAAAAGCTCAATGATATTGACGATGCCATAGTCGAGCTGGTAAGCATGGAAAGATCCGATGACACAGATTTTAAGAAAAAGTTGACAGAGCTGAACAACATGGTTGTCGAGAACGGCAAGCCACTTGACCCACACGAGATAATCAGGTCGGATATCATACTGCCTAGTTCAGATCTTTCAATAGACGAAGCGAAGAAGCTGTTCAGAGGAGTAGGCGTTATCCCAGGGATCTGAGGGGAAGGTCCCAGAGTGGATACCATAGCGTCATGTCTCTTTCAAAGGGTATTTCTTCAGATATAGCAGCCATTATTTTCATTTGTTGTTCAGCATCTATTGTTTTCTGACCGGTTGGAACGAATGGGTAAAAGTTGTTGCGCTTATAATTGTAAATCAGATATTGTTGATGGGTTCTTCTTCCTTGTTCCCGCTCACTTGAAAACTCGAAGACCGCAGCTAGCAGCTGATCAGAAAATCCCCTTTCTTCGACAATATCACTGACTGTGGTTAGACCCGCTAGAAGGTCTTCAATCCTTTTGCCTTCAAAAATTATCCACATGTAGCCATATGAATCAGTGGTTGTGCGCCAAGTTAGATCAAACTCGGGCTGCAGGTTGCCAAGGAACTGCCTAATGTCCTGTTCCATTTCGTAAAAGAATGTACCGCTGACTGTCTTGAACGTGAGCGCGCATCTGCCGGTAACCTTGAGCCCCATCTTGACCTCAAGTGTGATATATGCTGAAGAAAGGGAGAATAATACTTCAGAGTCGGCCTTTGGGAGGCGATTGCGGCGGTCTATGTTATCACGAATCCTTTTGAAAAAACTCAGCTCATGGCAGCCTCCATTTCCATGAGCTTTTTTACCCGCTGGTCGACAGGCGGGTGAGTTGAGAACAAGCTTGTTAAGGTATCGCCGGAAAGTGCTGGTATGATAAAGAATGCATTCATGCCTTCTACTTCCCTCAGGTCACGTGTTGGGATACGCTTCATCGTGCCACTTATCTTGAGGAGTGCGCTTGCCAGCTTACTAGGCTTCCCCGTGATTAGAGCACCATCTCTATCGGCAACATACTCCCGGTAGCGAGATATTGCTCGAATTATCAAAAAGCTGGCAATCCATGTGATGATTGCGACTAGCAATATTAACAGCATTGCTGCGCCGCCTTCATTGCCTCGCCTTCCATGACCACCACCATACATTCCTCCGTACATACCAAACCTCATCAAATACCATGCCATCGTTGAAAAAAGGCTTGCAAGGGTGAGAATGAGCACATCGCGATTCTTTATATGCGCTAGCTCATGCGCGATGACGCCTTCTAGCTCCTCGGGGTCGAGTTGGTCCATCAAACCTACAGTCACTGCGACGATGGAGCTTTTGGGTGTCTTGCCAGTCGCAAATGCGTTAGGCATTCTACTGTTAACTACTGCTATTCTAGGCTTTGAAAGGTTATTCCTGGCCACTATACGTTCTACTAGATCGTGAAGTTCTGGAAACTGCTCTCTGCTTACTATTTTTGCACCTGTACTCCATAGGACTATCTTGTCCGAGAAGTACCACTGAGCTAGAATGAGGATACCTGCGATGACAGCTATAGCGATGGCGCTGACTCCTACATAGGCAAGCACACTAAGAAATATAATGTAAAGTATAGCGAGAATAGCAAAGCTGACAATCATCCTTGCTGTAAGGCCAGTATCCCTCCTTTGCCATGGCTGCTTTTTCGTAAACATATGAGAATTATGGTCGAGATAGTCTTATAATGATTTAGCTTGTGTTCAATTTCATGTCGTACACATATGAATGGAAGCGACAAATGTTCTCTTGCAGAGTCATGATCAAGTATTTGATTTGACAATTCTTTTAGAGATGAATAAACTGTCTTCTCTACTCTTTAATTATGTTATGTCAGCTTTCTAAATCATTTGAGCATGTTTGAGTGTGTCCAGCTTTAAGCGATTCACACATTTATTTTAGGGATAGTGGATTTTCAATATATATTGTAACAGCTGTAGGATACGGATTGACAGAATCTAAAGCAAACGAGGAATGGACAAGATTTGATGGAACCGAAAATAAGAATAGGAACATCTGGTTATTCATATTCTTGGAACAAAGCCAAGCCAGATGCATTTGAATAGTATATCGGTCAAGGTTTCAACTCCGTTGAGATTAATTATAGCTTTTACCGCTTCCCGCAAGTCACATCAATAAAATTATGGCGAGCCAAGGCTCCAAAAGATTTCACATTTTCAATCAAGGTACACCGTTCAGTTACGCATTACAACAGACTAAAAAAACCGAGGTCAATTCAGCTTTGGGATGAGTTCTTGAAGAATTTTGAGCCACTTGAAAACAAGATTGACTTTTGGCTCTTTCAGATGCCAGCAAACTTTAAATTTAAACCAGAGAATCTGGAGAGAGTAAAGTCCTTTTTTAATAGTGAGAGCATCATGCATCAGATTATATCTCGCAAGAAAGCAGTTATCGAATTCAGAGATTCTTCTTGGTGGAACGAACACTCTTTAAAAGAGATTGAAAAAGCAGGTATTGTATTTTGTTCTGTCGATGCTCCCAGCCTGCCAAATGAAATTATCACCACAAGTGACGCTATCTATCTAAGACTCCATGGTACCAAGACTTGGTACAATTATCTCTATCCGGAGAAAAGGTTAAAGGAAATAGTATCAGATATGTTAGGAAAGCAAGCACAGAAAAAGGCGATTTACCTAAATAATGATCACGGCATGCTAGAGAATGGATTATTCCTTATGAAAAGTTTTTTACAAAAACAAAGAGATTCTTAATTACATGTCCAGCGCCTATCAGAAGAATTCAATTTCGACTAAAGGAGCCGAGATAGGGACACTCTCACAGATTACTCATGCTAACGCTAAATCCTCCTCAGAAGAATTTCTAGGCAACGAGACAAGTACTACCATCAAAGGTTCTATAAACTACTAGAGCACGCAACCAAGTATTACACTTTATTGTCGGAAACTCTTTTATGAAGACATCGCTAGATTTTCCTAAATATTTATCTCTGTGAATACTTGGCGTTTGGAAATG
>JAICHI010000064.1 GCA_025922735.1 Nitrososphaeraceae archaeon
CGAGTCCGTAAGCACGGAGCCATAATAATTCCTAGTAGAGGAAACAAAATCGGGATGGGCATCAAAGTACAAAAGTGATAGTTTTTTCCCAATTACATTAGACACCGCCTGTATCGTTTCAGTAGTTAAAGAGTGATCTCCACCAATCATAATCGGCAGCTTGCCACGTGAAGTAATGTCAGTCACCATGTCGCGCAGCTTCTGCTTGTTTGGTATGTTACCGGCATCAAATATCCACTTTTGATCAAAAGTTCCACGCATTGGACAAGTAGAGATCAGCTTCCCGCCACGTTCAAAAAATTCAGATTCATTTGAGGCTATTCTCAATACGTCAGGTGCCCTGCTTGTTCCCTTACGCTTGGCGTGCGAATTGGATTCATCAGGGACGCCTATTACAACGACATCTATGTCTTTCATGCTGTCAGCGTTTGAGCGGTGAAGCCTGACCATTATGGCAATAATCTCTAACCTGGTTTTTAACCATAGCTTGCTAGTCAAGACCAATAAGATTTTATTGAAAAGGAATGCTGCCTACTCTCACAATATGTCTACCATGAAGTACATTCAGCTTGAACCACAGGGTGACATTGCAATTCTAAGGATAAATAGACCAGAGGCACTCAACGCCATGAATGTGGACGTTATATCAGAGCTTTCAAAGATGCTTGATATTCTTGCAGCTGACGACAGCATTAAAGCAGTAGTTATTACTGGCGCTGGTGAGCGCTCATTCTGTGCAGGTGCAGACATTTCCTACATGGTCAACATCGATCCGATGCAGGCAGAAAGGTACGCCACTTCCGCTCAAGACGTAATAAACAGAATAGACCGGCTGGAAAAACCAGTAATTGCTGCAGTAAACGGCTTTGCACTTGGCGGCGGCTGCGAGCTTGCAATGGCCTGCGATATCAGGATCGCTTCAAGCAATGCCAAGATGGGGCAGCCCGAAGTGACAATAGGCATACCTCCAGGATGGGGTGGAACACAACGCCTGACGCGGCTTGTAGGTCCGGCGAAGGCAAAGGAGCTAATATTCACGGGCAAAATGATAACGGCAGATGAGGCATATCCCATAGGGCTTGTTAACAAGGTAATCAGCCTAGGATCTGACGATAAACTTCCACCAGAAGCACCCAAAGGTGACGCGGTAAAGGAAAAGGAAAGGGCGAGTGAAATAGCCAAGATACTAAATAAAAAGCTGATGGACGAGTGCATCGCACTTGCAAAGGAGATAGCGAAGAACAGTTTCGTCGCAGTCAAGGTTAGCAAGAAGCTGATAAACAGGGGAATGGATACGGATCTAGAGACAGGACTTAGGCTTGAGATCTATGGTTGGGCGCTCTGCTTTGCTCACGAAGACAGACAGAAAATGATGTCCGCTTTCCTCAACAAGAGCAAAAAGTAGAATCTACTATGCCAAAAGTCGGGCACCCTTGCTAGCCCTGCAAACAAACGTCCTGCTCTCTATGCCTGTCTCTTTGAACCCTTTGACCATGGCGGCAGCAACCGTCTTTGCATTTTTGCTTGTTTTCAGAAATGCTATCATGGAAGGCCCAGCACCGCTTATTGTGACTGCAAGCGCGCCTGCAGAAATAGCGTTCTGCTTGACGCTATCGTAGCCGGGTATCAAATGCTTTCTTGCTGGCTCGATGATGGCATCGTCTATTCCTTTTGTTATTGTTTCCACATCCTTTAGCGCAAAGCCTGCAACTATTGTGGCTGCGCCCGAAATATTGTGAACAACGTCTTTTAGCGGCACCACTTTTGGAAGAACACTCCTTGCCACCTCTGTCTTTTTCTTTGGCACTTCTAGCCACGGAACTGCAATAACAAGGACGAGATCCTTAGGTGGCTCTAGCCTTGTGAACTGCAGCCTGTCGCTGGCAATACGGCATACCACAAAGCCCCCCAGCAAAGAAGCAGAGACGTTATCATAGTGCTTTGTGCCAGCGCTTGCGACCTCGCCTTCTGCGGCATATTCTACAAGCCTGTTCTTGTCAATCTTTAAGTCATAAAGTGTGTTAAATGCCATGGCAGCGGCTGCTGCTGAAGCAGCACTACTGCCAACACCATACCCAGTCGGCACACCTTTTGTAACCTCGATCTCTATGTTATAACTGATCCCAAAATCCTGCATCATCTTTTTTGCTACAAGGCCGGCAGAGTTTGATTCTGGCGTTGATGGAATCGCTTGATCGCTATTCTTAATAGATATTCTTCCTTCGCCGTCAGACGACACTCTGCTTACCTTGACTTTGTCTTCAAATGCATCAAGTGCAAGACCAAACACATCGTATCCTGGCCCTAGGTTTGCAGTTGAGCATGGGGCGGCCGCGCTACACGATTTCATAGTCACCTAACTGTCCTCCCCTTGATTTAGGGTTCGAGCAAGGGCGGCAGCTAGGTTGACCATGCCACTCATCGTGATGCTGGAAACAGCTATGAAGCTCTGGGCGAAGCCACCTTTGCTTATGCTACGCGCTAGATCTTTAGTCAAGAGAGAATACTCGGCATCTTTTTCGCTGTTGAGAATATGTTCAAGTGCCATACTTGAGCTCGCCCACTCCATGATATTTTTTAACTTGTCTATTACAAGATCGCTCTTTGTAAGCACATTTATCTGAGCCATTTTCAACCGCAGTTTGACAGATAACGCAAGGAGCGATATAGATACAAAGTTGATCGGGGACGACACTAACATCCCATCTAAGGCAAATATCGTAGCCTTGTCGTCCGCATGGAGGTTCATAGCAAAATATGGACCACTTGCTCGGAACGCGAAGAGCTCTATCTGGCCAGGAGTGTCCACTATCAGGTAGTCCGGGTTCAGCTCATCCACCTCCTTCTGGATCTCGTCCAACTTTGTTGCAATCATGTCACTTGCCATTATAAGTGAGCCGTTGGGGCCAAGCCCGTAGCTCTCCATCAAAGTGGTAATGTCAACGTAATTGCGGACATCTACATCTGGCTCATAAGGCAGGTTCACTGCGCCAGGGTCAAGGTTAAGCGTAACGGGGTAAGCGCTATTATCCCTGTACCACTGGAGTAATCTAGAGGTAAGGAGCGATTTCCCAGATCCCGCAGTACCTGTTATGAATATCGCCTTCATTGCCATCAGGGAAACATGGTACTGGCGTATATCTACTTTTTATACAGTGAGAGCGAGTATGTAATATAGCATCTGGCAGCAGCAGGCATCTATAGTACTTAGAGCGATAATACATCATGATGTCGCAGTCACCGTTAATTGAAGATATGCTGGAAGGTCAGCAGCGACATCAACAAATGAGCATAGCTGAAAAATTTAAACAGACAACTACAATACCAGCACCACTGCTGGAATAATAACAAAGATGATAGTGTAAGCAATTAGAATTGTTTTTGCTTGCCTAACTCTTTTTTCTTCTTATCTTACTTGTTCTTATCTCTCTGTTAGTACAATACAAAAGCAGCACTTGCCATAGTATAACACATTAACAAGCTGGTTAATAGCTTCTGAAATAGGAATAACAGCAACAACGATCATGGCTGCTGATGACTTCTTGCTGATGATTGACCGACTGACTGCTATTTTTGCTGTGTACAGGTATGTATGTAAATCCTTCCATCATATCTAATCCTCTATCTACTTTATAGACATCCAAATCCGGTTTGTATTAAAATTGGTTCAAACGGATCGATGAATATACATTCCTTCTTATAGTACTGTGTTGTATCAAAGGCAGAGTTAATGTAGTTGAACTGGCGACTTGTTGCCATTCCTGCAAGCGTGGTACCGTTCATTATCCTGATCGTTACTGCTAATGTCTCCCCCCAGGATATTCTTGCTGTAGGATTTGTACCATTTTTAGCCGCAGCAGGTGCAGCGATCACCAAAATGTTGTTGCAGGCACTGCGATTCAAGTATTTCATCAGGCATTTTCTTGGTTACGACGTTGCGTCTACAGGCAAGACTGTAGCTGCTAGGCTGGCCGGTGAATTCGTTACCCAGACCACACCGTCTTATGTAGGCGGAGAATTAGTCAGGATAGCATGGCTTTCAAGATATGGCGTTCCGCCAGGCAAGGCCGCATGGGTAACGACCATGGAGATAATTGCGGATGTATTTGTAGGGGCGGTGCTGGCATTTATAGCTGGCGCGCTGGCCATTTATCGGGGCGGAAGCGTGATTGGATTGGCCGTAATTCTGGTAACGATCCCAACCTTAGCCGTCTGGTTGGCACTTATCCTCTTTTCTGCCAAACGAACTCTTCGCCTCCCATCATTTTCTCAGAAAATAGTGGAAAAGTTCCTGTCAAAAAAAAAGGCCGAGAACCTGATCAATACATCTAACATAGCTATTGCAGACCTGTGCAATATGAGCCGGGAAATTTTCAACTCCAAAAAATCTATCGGCACATTTGCAGTTGGAATAGCAATAACCGTTATTGCATTTGTCTTTCAGGGCATGTCATTCATGGTACTTGCCAATGCAGTCGAACCCCGGATCGGTTTATTTGAATCATTAATGGCTACGTCAGCGTCAACGGCATTGGCAAACCTACCCATAACGATAGGTGGCTCGGGGCTTGCCGAACTTGGCATTTGGGCATACCTTGCGAATCTGAGTGGCATACCAAACCTTGAGGATGTGGTCACAGACTCGCAATTGAATGTTATAATTGCGTGGAGGATAGCTACTTATCACGTGCCACTCGTCATTACATGGATCGCTCTCATGAAGATCACTGTACACAGGGTCTCGGTTCCAAACATCCGTCAGCCAGTTACAGGAACTGAAGATAAAAAGCCGGAGAATGATGGTAGCAGCACTACACAATAGGGTGAGCTAGCCCTAAAGAAAGAACACATGAGGTTTTCCTTGCAAGATAACAGTTATCACAGACGCTTCCTATGGCATTATAATGCAAGTTGCTTTGTATTTGCAAAACAAGGTTTGCATATTTTATTCATTCTTCTATCAAAGGTATAGTAAGAAAAATTATCTCATTTACCAAACAAAATTGAAGTTGCTACAAGCCTGCAGTGGAACCAAGTGGGATCGATATGTATAGCGCCAGCGCCTGCAATGATAACCAAAGAAGAAAGGTATCCGATTTTATGCGTCGTCATTATCCTCCTCTTCTCCGGGAGAAGAGGAGGATAATGACGACGCAGCAGGTAGGTCAGATTCGACATCCATTAGTTGCAGCTCCTGCAACTCAAAACGATATATTGCCTTCATGTCAAGGCCAAACTTTGTCTTAAGGAGCTCGACTACTTTGGCACTCAAGCTTGCCATGAACACTTTGATCTTGTACTCATATACAAAGCCCTTCATAAAATCCGATACCTTCATTGATTGGGGCACATCGAGGCCCTCAACGATTGTTCTGCCATCAGGCATCTGCTCGTAGACCTGGATATCTACCTTGTAATCACTTTCGTAAATGTCAAGGAAGTAGCCGGTCCTTGTTATTACTTCGGGCTGGCCAAACTGGGCAGATCTTATCTCGTCTTCTGCCCATTTAGGAAGTCCCTCTTCTTGAGAACTATTCTCGCTCTTTGTCACCTTTGTCCTTCCCATAATGCTAGTGTAGCGTGTATCATTGCATTTAATAGCTTTTCCAACCTAGTTGCGTCGGCAGCTAAACATGTCTACAAAATATAACCAGATGGTTATTCAATTATGACGTTTCTATTTAACGCTATTATCGCCGGCTAGTTGCTATGACAAGCTTCAGCAGCAATTGGATAAAGGACAATAAACCAACAATGTCTGAGATGATAAAGCAGAACGTCGGCCAAGGACAACCACTTAAACCGAGAATCGAGCTTGCCAAGAAGAAGATTCAGGCACAGAACCAAAAGCTAGAGACGATTCTGGAGAAACTACGAGGCAAAGAAAGATCTCTTTTCAACCAAACTGTTTATGCTCTTCAAAAACATGATACTCAACAGGGCAAGATGATCTCAAACGAGATCGCCCAAGTGAGAAAGACCACCAAGATGATCTCACAGTTCAAGATCGCGCTGGAACAGATACAGCTCAGGTTGGAATCCACTATCGATCTTGGAGATGTTATGGTGGCAATTGGCCCCGCGATGGGCGCACTGACAAAAGTGAGGACAGGAATTGGAGGCGTAATGCCCGAAGTAGACAGAGAACTTGGAGAAATCAATGGCGTGTTCAGCGACATCATGATGAGCGCAGGATCTCTGGGTCAGACCTCATTCGCCTTCGACGCAAGTGGTGAAGAAGTGGACAGGATACTTGCAGAGGCCGGCGCAGTTGCAGAGCAAAGGATGAGCGATAGCTTCCCCGACGTCCCAATTGGATCATATTCAAGCGGCAGCAGCAGCAGCCTCCGGACATCAGCAGGCGAGCATCAGCAGTAAGAAAATCACCTATATTTCCTTTTTTTCTTTTTCTTCAAATATTCACTCTTGAAATACTTCAAATCTTTATCTCTTGTAATAGCGAGTTTACCAACTTCACTACATATATCACCTGAATATCGTCAAATTGCTTTTAGATTTCAGACTCCTTTAGTAA
>JAICHI010000065.1 GCA_025922735.1 Nitrososphaeraceae archaeon
CATGGAAGACGACGAGAGAATCTTGAATCTATACGAATCCAAATCATACGGATTTGAAGCGAATCTTGCATACCGATTTGGCAGCAGGATCCGCGACATTGCAAGCGAACTCAAGGTCAAACCCCTTGAAAACTATCCAGGAGCAAACGATATAGAGCGCCAGCTGGAGCGCTTCTTAGAATACTGCGACATCCTTCGTGATGCCGAATATGACGTCAAGGTAATCAAGCTGGCAGACAGGCTCAACAACATGTCATTTATCAGGCACGTTCCAGGACATGACAAAATAAGGCGTTATATGCGGGAAGCAGAGGACTTTTACATTGCATACACTATGCTGCCGCCCAAGATGCCTCACTTCTATCAAAGTATGAGATCCGATTACGAAAAGCTGAGAGTATTATCGACACAAAAGCTGGTCGCCGCATAACTTCTTCTTTCTTTACAAACAATTTAATGATAGTAATTTATGGAGATAAAAAGGATAAGTATTGACGTCAACAACAACAAAAGACCTCAATGTTGCAGTTATTGTGAAATTAGAGCCTGATTTCTCTGAAGGCAATGTAAGCTACAATGCCGACGGCACGCTCAATCGAGCAGAAACAAAGAGTATCCTTGGACCTCATAGTGCTATAGCGTCAAATGCGGCATTTTATGCAAAGGTCAAATACGGCGCCCGCGTTGCAGTTGGAACGATGGGTCCCCCTATTGCAGAGAGCGCGCTACAGCAAGCGCAGCTGCTCTGCGATGCAGACGAACTTCATTTGTATAGCGATAGGCTCTTTGCTGGTGCCGACACGCTTGCTACCGCCGAAGTGCTGAAGGCCGGCGTCTCTAAGGTGGAAGGTGATGGTAAAGTCGATATCGTGTTTTCCGGTCACAGGGCGTCGGATGGCGAGACTGGCCAAACAGGACCCCAGACTGCTTGGAAGCTGGGCTACACCTTCCTTGGACATGTCATAGATTATAATGTTGATCTGCAGAGCAGATTTGTGAGGGCAAAGCGTCTTATCTCACTTCAAGGATTTTATGATATCCTTGAAGAGGTTGAGGCACCCCTTCCGGTTTTCATATCTATCGACCCATCATACAAGGCATTTTTTAATACTGTGTCACAGAGGCTTGCGTTTGAGAAATATCAGAAAGAAGCAAGATCACGTGCAGAAAACTACAAGCAATTCCTGAAGGTTTTAAACACACAGCAGCTGGGTATCGATCCAAAACTAGTTGGGTTACCCGGCTCACCAACGATTGTATACAAAGTCGAGCGCATACCAAAGGCAAAGGCTAGCAGAAAATCCGAAGTTATCGATGGTGCAAATCGTGATCAACTTACAAGGGTGGCAGCCAACATGTATGAGGTGCTTGGAGGCATGGTGATCAAATGATGTCAAAGTATCAACACCTCTACGTTGTCATAGAGCATGAAGACGGCATGCCAGTGCCTGTCAGCCTTGAGATGTTGGGTGAGGCTAGGCGGCTCATGGATGGTTTTAATAAGAAATATTCCTCTGACGAGAAAGTGGTCGCAGTTGTCCTTGGACATAATGCACGCAAGCTATGTGAAGAACTTATTTTTTATGGCGCTGATGCAGTGATTTATGCAGATAACCCGGAACTTCGATACAGGAGGAACCTTATCGACACCAAGGTGATAAGCCAGATAGCGAGGAGCAGAGAGGTGGCGGCAAAATTCTCTGATACTTCTGAATTTGTAAAACCACGCTACATGTTCTTTGGCGCAGACAGCATAGGGAGGCACCTATCGTCTACAGTTCTGGCAGAGCTGGAATCGGGACTTGCGTCGGACATTAACAAACTTGTTATCGAGGACTTGGAAATAAAACATGAACATAAGACAAAGGGACAAGCGATGAAGTATGAAAAAACACTTGAAATGTATAGGCCCGACTTTTCCGGCTTCCTCTGGACCACTATTCTTTGCCTTGACAACCGTAACCCGGCTATTGAACGTGAATATCATCCGCAGGCATGCAGCATAATTCCCGGCGTATTTGCCCCAATTGAGCCTGATACATCAAGGCGCGGCGCAATAGTAGACTATGTCCCTGAATTTGACGAGCGCGACCTTAAGGTAAGAATACTTGATAGAAAAATAGTGAAAAGTGCAGTCGACTTTGATAGCCACAAGGCTGTGGTAAGTTTCGGCAAGGGAATCAAGGATTCGCCAGAGCAGAACATCAAGCAGGTGGCCGAGCTCGCAAAAGAGATTGAAGCTGAAGTTGGCATTTCGCTTCCAATATCAAAAAAGCCGTTTCCTGTGAGTGAAGGAATAAACTCCACCTACATGATACCTGACAGGGTCATAGGAACTAGTGGCCGCAAGGTAGCACCCTTGCTCTATATTGCAGTGGGAATAAGCGGCGCTATGCAGCACATTGCAGGCATGAAAGAGTCCGGGTTTATAGTGGCAATTAATCCAGATGAAAACTCGCCGATAAAGGACGAGTGTGACATATTTATCAGGGGAAGAATGGAGGATGTGATACCGCTCTTGCTTGAGCAACTGAGAAAGCAGAGACCCACAATAGAGGTAAAGAAATGATATGGAGCACTATGACGTTGCAATAATTGGCGGCGGATCTGCTGGCCTTGCAGCGCTAAAACAGCTGTCAAACCTGAACAAACAAGCAATATTGATTGAGGCAGGCAAGAAGGCCGGCAGTAAGAATATTTCCGGTGGCATACTGTATTCTAAAAAGCCCAAGCATGGCAAGACATTTAACGTTGAAGACGTTTATCCAGAATTTCTGCAGGATACACCTGTCGAGCGCAGGATAACTCAGTACATGCTGCATGCAACCTCTCGTGACAAGGTGTTCACAATGAACCTGACTGCAGCACATGAATATCAAGCAAACTTTGGCTATTCCGTTCTTCTAAATAAGCTGAATGGGTGGTTTGCAAAGCAGGCCAGCGAAAGTGCAGAGCGGCAGGGCGGTGGCATAGTGTCAGGTGTGCACGTCCGCTCGCTAAACTGGCAAAATGAAAAAACAGTAATTGAAACTGACGAGATAGAGCCCTTTGAGGCAAAAGCAGTAATTGCAGCAGACGGCGTCAACTCGGAACTTGCAGAAATGACTGGTGCTAGGGCAAAATTCACGCCAGAGCAGCTGTACCAGGGTGTAAAAGTCATAGTCAAGTTGCCAGAAGAGATAATTGAGCAACGGTTCGGAATTGGACCAGATGAAGGCGCTGCTCATCTATTTGCCGGCGACGTCACGCTCAACCATATCGGAGGCGGATTTTTGTATACAAACCTCGATACTCTTTCTGTAGGTGCAGTCTATCATTATGACTCTCTTATGGAGAGACCATCAGAACCTTACACACTGGTAAATGCTCTGATAAAGAATCCTTTGGTTGCAGAATTTATCAAAGATCAAGTGGCAGTCAAAGAGGAAATAGACAAGAACCTGCCAAAGGAGGAACAGCTTAGGACACGATTTGCGGTTAGCAAATTGATAAAGACATGGAACGAGCTTCGTGATAGCTACCACTCGCGCGCTGCAAGGAAAAAGCTGATTGAAAGTGGTAAGTACAAATCGGAAGAGGAAATCCGCGCAAGGCTTGATTATGTGCAAAATGAGCTTGCGACAAAATACTACACAAAATTTGTCACTGATTATGTTGAACTTGAATATGGAGCCAAGCTGGTGCCAGATGGCAAGCGCTGCGCAATGAAAAAGCCGTATTACAAGAATATTCTCTTTGTAGGCGATGCGGCTGGAAGGGGGATTTTTATCGGACCCAGAATAGAAGGACTCAACGTCGGCATTGACGATGGAGTAAGGGCTGCAAACGCAGTCGCAAGAGCTATTGATAGAAACAACTTTTCTACTCAGTTCATGGGCGAATCCTACAGCCAGTCAATAGAAGAGAGCCCATACACTCGAGATATGAAGGAGATAGACAAGGACTATTTGAAGATATTCCTCGATGCTGCAAAGGATGTGCCAAAGGATATCATCGGACAACGCTACGGCATGGTGTTCAGGCTAATGTCAAGCGGCACACTAAGAGGACTGGCTGTAGGCTTTGCAAACATCCTCGGCTACGACAAGCTGTTACCGCTGGTCGAATCCGAAGACACGTATGTTCAGGTGCCAATAGAACTTGCAGAAAAGACGGGGAGACAAGTTCAGGCAACATATGAACCTACAATACCGACGATAGCCCAGCGCATCGCACAGCTAAAGTACGATGACGACAGGGTTTCGCACATCAAGGTACTCAATCCAAAGTCAGAATTCATGAAAAAGATGGTGACCCTTTGTCCCACACTCTGCTACAGTATGGAAGGGGGTGATGTGACGCTCCAGCATGAAGCATGCATCGAGTGTGGCTCCTGTGCTAAGGAAACGGAGTGGCGCCACCCAAGGGGAGAAAAAGGGGTAATCTACCAGTACGGTTAGCTAGCTAGTGTTCATTCTTCCACTTTATTGAGCAGCCAATGGAAGGATCAAAGTCCTTCTCTATCTTTTCTCCCCTTAGGAGCTTGCGAACGTTATTCTCCATAACTGGTACTGCAGGTCTAGTTTCTGGCTCTAGTGCGTCATTTATCTTACCGTGGAATACTAGCTTATGGTCGGCATCAAAGAGGAAAGGGTCTGGAGTGCATACCGCACCGTATGCCATTGCGACATCTTGGCTTTCATCTATTAGATATGGAAAATTCAGCTTGTGCTCATCTGCAAATATGACCATGTTGTCAAAGCCCTCGTCATTGTAGTTCGGATCATTACTATTGATGCCAATAACTTGAAGTTCAGATGCATTAAATCTGCTTTGCAAAGCAACAATATCACCAATCCTTGCCTTGACGTAGGGACAGTGATTGCAAATGAACACAACAAGTGCTGCCTTGCTCTTGTAATCCTGCAGTGAGTGCATCGTACTATCCACGCCTTTCAATGTAAAATCCGGTGCCCTGCTGCCTGTCTTGAGAACTTGGGGTGATGAAGCAGTCTTGACCATGCCAAATGATGCAGTTTGCAGATATTATAAATCTATTACAAATTCACAGCATTAGCATTATAAACATAATCCTAAATAATAATATCTTTGGGCCCTTATGGAAAGTAGGGTTTCAGCAGCAGTAACAACAACAACAAACTCTTGCCAATAATTCTGCTGGTAGCATCTGCTGCAGCAATTGTTGCTATGTTTATCCTTCCGTTCTTTGGAGTATACTTTTTCTTTTTGTTTCTACCGCTAACCTTCAGTTTGCCGTGGTCACTAAAAAGGCTAAGGCGGCACAAGGCAAGAAAGCATTGGAATGTAGAGGATCTCCGCTAGCAAATGCAAAAGAGTTCTTTGCAAAATCAGAAGAAGTGAGACATCTAATACCACAACTTGACAAGAAATGCTTCTCATAGAAAAAGACTAATGCACATACCAGTCTTCAATAAAAAAGGTATCTCCAGGCTGGATATATATAGCAATCACGCAATCACTATTCATTGCAGTAGTCCAAAAGCAGAGCAGATTAAAAAGAGCTTGAAATAATTACTCCTTTGTCTGAATTAGTGCACTATGTCAGATTCAATTGATGCCGTCTTACAGCTTCCACAGCGCAAGATCGTAGTAGCAGAGAATGATGTTTTCTTAGACAAGCAAATAAAAAATGATATTTTCATTCTAATGGTGGAAGAGTCGACTGGTTCGGCGGGGGGAAGAGCGGCCAGCTTCGGCCACAGGCGAGTCGATAGAATATATGGTTTCTCATGCTATGGTATCGGTAAGTGCACAAAATTCTTTGACACTATAGAGCAAGATAAGATCGACCAGTTCGTTATACCATACAGTGCAGTTGCAATGGACATCAGGCTTTCAGACGGCAAGCCGTACGTGTTGCAGGGGATAATAGATCCCGATTCTGTAGCAACCTACCGTTCAGTGGTAAGCAATCTAAAATAGGCTTACAGACCAAGAACAACTAGCAATGTCAGAAGACCCCCAGCGCATTGAGCAGGCAGTCGCTGCAATAGAAGACTTACTTTACATGGGTGCAATCAGGCTTGTCGATAAGGAAGACAGGGCACTCTTGTCACCTCAGTTCTCCCTTGTAGTTTCAAATATGATGTCGAGCATGAAAATCGACGAGGGTGCTGATAGCAGCGATATAATGAAGCTCATGTACTATTCACTGCTGATCTATATAGGCGAGTACCTGAAGATGCCTAAGTCTTTTATGATGGCGCTTGGAAACGATCTGGAGAAAAATCGCGACAGCATGGAGTCTGGCGCACTTATCACTACTTATGTTACTGTATTAACCGAGATTTGGATTCATAATCGCCAGCAGCAGCAGGAGGGAAAGAAATAGGCGACCATGCACCAACAATCTAATCAATTGAACGCTCACATCCCTGTGAAGATTCTTATTCATTCATTCATTCTTATTTCTACTCCTGGCGGGGTTTTCTAAATCAGAAAAAGCCTGATAGACATGGCATATGATTTTTAAGGTAATCTGGTTTA
>JAICHI010000066.1 GCA_025922735.1 Nitrososphaeraceae archaeon
GAGGCTCCATTTTGTCTGAACGCCGGCCGTAAGAACTCATCGACGGCTCTCCCATATTGACAGACCTCCCTTTGGAGAGTAATGCCTT
The DNA here is from genome assembly GCA_025922735.1 of Nitrososphaeraceae archaeon. GTDB lineage: Archaea > Thermoproteota > Nitrososphaeria > Nitrososphaerales > Nitrososphaeraceae > Nitrososphaera. The sequence continues at coordinate 89 of JAICHI010000066.1, forward strand.
TTATGTCATTTGCTATAGTAGGCAGCTATATGAACAAAACGATTATGCAAAAAATCACTCTACACCTGTTGTTGTTCGATAACAATTCAGGTGAATGATATTGAGGAGCACATGGAAAATGATTGGAGGCGAACATAAATGGCAAATAACAACAACAACAACAACAACAAAACAACTACCTTGAGAAAATTAAAACTACAGGTGCAAATGTCCGTAGACGGCTACATTGCAGGGCCTAACGGTGAAATGGACTGGATGGTCTGGAACTGGGATGACAAACTAAAAGAATATGTAAACGAACTAACAGAACCTGTTGACTCCATTCTCCTCGGACGAAAAATGGCAGAGGGCTTTATTTCACATTGGTCAGATGTGATGACCAAACCTGATAACCCTGACTATGCATTTGCTAAAAAAATGATAGAAATCCCAAAAGTTGTTTTTACCAAAACACTGAACAAATCGGATTGGGTAAATACGGATATTGCAACAGGCGACCTTACAGACGAAATAAACAAGCTAAAGAGCCAAAACGGCAAAGACATCATCGTTTATGGTGGTGCCTCGTTTGATTCTTCCTTGATTAAAGCAGGGCTAATTGACGAATTTCATTTGTTTGTCAATCCTGCTGCAATTGGAAACGGCATGACAATATTCAAAGACTTGAACGAGATGCAAAAATTCACTCTGGTTAAATCAATAGCATTTGACTGCGGAATAGTTGCGCTTCACTATGAGCCAAAGAGAGCCTGATAAGAAAAAATAATGCCGGGCGCTAAAATTTTCCCACAACAGTCCATGAATACCTGGCAACATTATCTGACGATGTGCGCAAAGTGCTTCAAAAACTTAGACACAGTATCAAATCTATAGCTCCTGAAGCTTAAGAAAGGATTTCTTACGGAGCACCAATTACAACAACTTGCCTCGAAAGAGCAAGAAGCCTTATTGTAACATCTATGTTAGTAGGGTCTTCTAACAGAAGAAGCACTCGGCCGCTTTGAAAATAAATGCGATTGGCAGCTAGAGAAAGAATCAACCTACTAGTTGCACAATTCTGTTCAATATCTCCTTTTCAACATGCCGTGTCCAGAGCATCTCGGGGACATCGACAGCAAGGACTAGACCGGTCAATAGGATTGCTTCTGCAGCAGCAACTCCAAGGTTCTGAATCACTTTGCCGATGCCTATGTGGACGACAAAGTTGTTTGGCTCTCCAGTTATCAGTATTGTAAAAGCCCTATTCGCAGTGATAATATCACGCAGAATGCCAGCTTTTGTCGCCTGGATTACTATTCCTTGTGGGGCGTTTGCGTTAATCTCGGTTTTGTATCCGTCGTCCTGAAGCATGTCCACAGTTTGCTGTCCAAGCTGTTTGAGGTCTTTATTTTTGTTATGGAAGTGATGGACTTTTTCTGCATTCACCATATATGTTCTGGTATAATGCGTACTGTATAATTCTTAAACATTCTGTGAACTAGATCTCTAACTTTAATCATGGTCTTCTTACTAGAGCTTGCTTTGATTATTATTAGACTTAATGTAATAATGGCGCGTGTAAGATATACAGAGTATACAGAGGAGCAGAGCATATTTGTCATTCATACTTATCATTATGGTTCTTATCATGATAATCAATACCAAAAGTAGCCACTAAAGGTAGGGGAGATCTAAAGCTTTCTTGTAGGAGCTCATAAATAACTTAAGTTCAGTAATGTGCATATGCTTCGACCAATTCATTTTGACCTTACGGTTGACGATCCTGATCGAGCTATGACCTTCTATAGGGACATTTTTGGGTGGAAATTTGAAAAGTGGAATGGTCCTATGGAGTACTGGATGGTAACTACAGGAGATGAAAAAGAGCCAGGAATTAATGGCGGCCTTTCCAAGAGAGGCGACTCAGGTATGCCCAACATGAATACAATAGGTGTATCTTCAGTTGACAAATTCTCCAAGATGGTCCAAGATAAAGGGGGCAAGGTAGTGATGCCAAAGACTGCAATTCCAGGAATGGGGTGGTTTGCAACATGTCAGGATACCGAAGGAAACACTTTCGGAATTATTGAAGAAGATCGTGCTGCCAAGTAATCACTTATAGCCTAAAAGGTCAAAACTGCTTGAAATATTCTTTTTGATTTGGTCATATTATATTAGGGTCTACATTATCCAATCTCACATAGCTCGATTGCGACCGTAATTCACTGATTTGACCCTCTCAACCATGTAGAGAAGCTTTGTTAATTCTCCATCAGCAAGTTCGATTTCATCCACGTACATTGCTTTAGTACCATAGTCCAAAAGCTTGGAAACGATTGGTTCACGATTTTCGTTTTTTTGCAAATCGGCGAAGAGATCCAATAGTTTAACAAAGGACCTCTCTCAATTAAGGTGATCCCATATAGTTACCGTATGTGACAATATTCTAAGGAGATCACGTAAGCTGAGAAGAAGAATACTTCCAAACGAATGTAGATCCATCCATATATATATAAATTCATTTAGTGACCACATTCACAGACAATGCATCTGCGTCTCGCAATTGGAGAGCAATAATTGATTTGGACAACCATACACAACACTTTTTCTAGGGTAGTCAAGCAATTGCTACAAGCAACAATTGCCAACCTTAAAGTATGCATATATGTAGGAGTACAGAGTCTTAAGAAACATGTCTACACCATCACCATCGTCATCTTTGGCCTCAGATCCTCATGTTCAACCCCTTCCGGAAGAGGGGGACATTGTTGTTGCAAGTGTTAGAGACATCAAGGGTCATGGGGCCTATGTTACGCTAGACGAATACGGTGGGCTTACAGGTTTTCTTTCCATAAGAGAGGTTGCCACTGGATATGTACGCAACATCCAGCGTTTTGTAAAACCAAAGCAAAAGGTTGTTCTAAAAGTAATTAAGGTTAACAGGGCGAGAAAAGAAGTAGATACATCGCTCAAGCAAATCTCGGGGGAAGAGAAAAAGTCAAAACTCATTGAGGTAAAAAGGAACGAAAAGGCCTCGGGATTTCTGGATTCAATTAAAGCAAAAGTAAATCTAAGCGATATTCAGATGAAAGAAATTCAAGACAACATTCTTCAAAATTATGATGATGTGTATACGCTCTTTGAATCAGTAGCGACAAAAGGGATCGAAGATGCAGTCAACAAACTTGGCTTGGATGGAGAGGTCATCAAGGCAATAGAGGAGGAAAGCAGCAAGATACGTATTCCTCAAAATGAGATCAGAGGAATCATGGAAATTTCCTCCAAGAAACCTGATGGGATTGAAATTATCAAAAATGTGCTTATAGATGGAGCAGAAGGTACCAAGACTAACCCAAGTACAATAAGTATTGTATATATCGGCGCTCCAAGATATAGAATTGCAGTCAAAGCAGAGAATTTCAAGATGGCTGAAAGGGCAATGTCCCATGCTATTGAAAAGATACAGAAAGGAATAGAAAAAAATCAAGGGAATTTTAATTTTACAAGAGAGAAATCAAAAAAGAAGTTCTAATAAATTGCCCACTCCAAGGGTTACCCAAATAGGTGAAGGGCAATTTTTTACCACATAAATCAAAGACAAAAGTGCGCCTTTTCTCGTCTTTTATTCATATGGCACTATTACACACACCATTGTTGTAAAGCTGCTGGTAAAATTCTTAGGATGATTATATATATTCCATTGAAATCTTTCCTGCCCTACCCATCACCTAAAGTTAGTCTATACTAATATTATTGCTCTAGACCATCATTATTAGCACAGGCAAAGGTTTATTACTTGAGTTAACTTATTAATTGTGCACGCGTAATGATTACTCTCAAAGTTATTGTTGTCGTGGCAGTTGCAGCAGCGGTTCTATCTACTGCATTTGCAGTTGCCAGTCAATCTTTTGTTGATTTCCTCGCCACAGCACAGGATGCTGAATTAAGAAAAAATACCATTGGAGGGCATACGGCAGGTTATGGCTTACATGAGACCAGCGGAGACGTATTAGACCCTGCAAGTAGTAGTTCCAATACTGCTAGCGACGAGGTGGCCATAGACCCTGACACCTATCTCAGATCCTTTAACTATGGTCGCGTTTCCAATCTTACTAACGGCTCCACTGTAAGGGAGTTTACTCTTGTTGCAGACGATAGGCAGACGATGGAAATATCACCAGGCGTCTTCTATAACGTATGGACTTTTAATGGCACCATACCTGGCCCAACTCTAAGGGCTACTGAAGGGGATCTCATAAGGATAAATTTCATCAACAATGGCACAAAGCCTCATTCTATACATACACATGGTATCCACAAGGCCGGGATGGATGGAGTATTTGAAACTATTAACCCTCATGGGAGATTCGTTTATGAATTTTATGCCGAGGCTTTTGGAGTATTCCCATATCACTGCCATGTCACCCCGCTTGAGGAGCATATTTCGCGTGGGCTATATGGTGTATACATAGTCGATCCCAAGACCCCTAGGCCAGAAGCTGATGAAATGGTCATGATAATGAATGGCTTTGACACTGACTTTGATACTGAAAATAACTTCTATTCCGTGAACACTATTCCATACTACTATATGCATCACCCCATAGAGATAGAAGAAGGCAAGCTTGTCAGGGTATACCTTGTTAACATGCTAGAATTTGACCAGATAAACAACTTCCATCTGCATGGTAATCTATACCAGCTGTATAGAAGTGGTACGAGCATGGCGCCTGATGAATACACGGATATGGTGACTATGAGCCAGGGCGAGCGGGCCATACTTGAGTTTAACTACAAATATCCTGGCCAGTATATGTTCCACGCACACAAGACTGAGTTTGCAGAAAAAGGCTGGATGGGACTTTTCGTGGTTAAAGATCCTACCCAAACAGGAGGATCAGATGGCAGCGACAGTAGTAGTACCAGATTGCTAGAAACCAAGACAATATCGGGAGATGTTGGCACCTAACCATGGAAAAAGATGAAATTCATAGAAGATCAACATCATCACCTTCATCATCATTACAACCACGCTGGTTTGCAAGTGCAAAAATGGTGGCGATTGCATTGGTTCCTCTAGCAGTTCTAGCAGCAATGATTGCCTTTATCTTTGGTCCAGGTCAGCAATTCCTTGGTACAGGTACGCCTCTTCCTGAAATCAGCATAGAGAGGATAGAGTTTCAAGAAGGTGGAAGAATAATCGCGTATATACGCAACACGGGCCCAATCGATGTTACAGTAGCCCAAGCAGACGTCAATGACAGAATCCTGCCGGCTGCAATAGAACCTAGCAAAGAATTGCCCAGGCTTGTAGAAGCCAAAGTGATAATTCCATTTCCTTGGAATGAGGGAGACCCTTATGAGATAGGTGTGACTAGCTCTGATGGCACAAGGTTCAGCAAGGGTGTCAATGCAGCTGCTCCTGCTGCAACTCCTGATATAGAACAGGCAGCATTCTTTGGGCTTATCGGAACCTATGTAGGTATCATACCAGTTTTGGCAGGACTCTTGTGGCTTCCGTTTATCAAGAGGCTCAGTCTTCAGAAGTACAGATTCTTTCTCAGCCTAACTGCTGGTTTGCTGGTCTTTTTGGGAATTGATGCCCTAGTTGAGGGTAGCGAGATCGCTGCAGAGAGCGTAGCAGGGGTCTTCAACGGCCAGATCTTGATTGTCCTGGTAGCAATATTATCATTTCTTGTATTGATGTATGCTTCTACGAAGCTGGGCGAACGCAGCAAAGGCAGAACAGCAGCAGCAACAACAACAGCAGAACAAGAAGAAGAAGAAAAAGTCGATAAATTATCTGCATATGACGACGACTCCATACATGCAAGCCAAGCGAAAAAAACTCTGGATCAGCAGCAGCAACAGCAACAGCAACAGCAACAACATCGTCACCTAGTTGTTGTCAAGCCTGTAGCGATGGCATTGATGATATCAATTGGAATTGGACTTCACAACTTTGGAGAAGGGCTAGCTATTGGGGCTTCTGTTGTCCTTGGAGAAATTGCGCTAAGTACATTCCTTATAGTAGGGTTCATGATTCATAATACCACAGAAGGTCTTGCAATCGTCTCTCCACTTGCCAAGACAAAAGTAAGAAGAATGATAGGCAAAATAATTATCATGGGTCTAATAGCAGGTATCCCAACAATTATTGGGACCTGGATCGGAGGATTTGTCTATTCTCCCGTTGCTGCGATAATATTCCTATCAATAGGAGCAGGTGCAATATTCCAAGTTGTCTTTTTGATATACCAGGGGATGGCCAAGGAAGAGACAGAGAGAGGCGGCAAGATAATGTCAGATGCTTCAATCATTGCAGGATTTGCCGCAGGCATGCTAATAATGTATGTGACAGGATTGATGATCTAATTATATGATTAAAATGCCAAAGGATTTAGGAACAACAAAAATCGATATTAATAAGCTGCTAGAAA
>JAICHI010000067.1 GCA_025922735.1 Nitrososphaeraceae archaeon
ACTGCGCGCAATCTAACGAAGGATGCTAGTTTGCCAGAAAGGTAAAAAATCCAATAGAATATCCATCTCTTGTCTATTGAGAGCACACAGAGAGGCTTGGTATCATCTTTCCTATTGTCTTAGATTAACATGAAAGATAGAATATTCCTTCACTCGTTGCAAGTCTATTGCTCCTACCAGAACTTCATAGGATACAATCTAGAGCATAGCATAGGTACTGTCGATGTTGCTGCTGCCATCACATCATGGCAAGCATGAATCGGCACAAAATAATAAGATACAGTTATTCAAACATTCGACGGACATCACCTTCAAGCACACCCGATCCTGAGTGAAACCTGTCAATGTGGTTTGATAGCCCTTCTTTTGTATCAAATGGAGATTCGCAATATGGGCACATAAGCTTGGCAGAGCTAACATCTTTCATATAGACTATGGCCTTGGGATTGATAATGCAGACAGGAGTACCCTTGATAGCAGTGTGCGCCGTGGAGACTGTAGCCATATGGATCTTTTCAAAGATATCATCCCGGGAAACCATTCCAAGAACCGACGAATGGGAGCTGATGATTATCTGCCTTACTACATGCTTGTCCATGATTGACAGGGTTTCCTGAACTGTATTTTGCGGCCCCACGGCAAGTACCGGGCTTGTCATTATTTCCCTAAGCCTAACTTTGCCGGGGTTTCTTCCCTGTGACATCACCTTGAAGAGAATGTCAGTCTTGCTCACGATGCCCACCACTTCTCCCACGTGTGACACAAGGACGCTTCTCACATCTCTCTCTTTCATGAGGTTTAATGCTTGGTCAGTGAATTTGTCACCCTCTAGAATGGCCACGTTAGTGTTTATGAAATGCTCAATAGGTGAAGATAACAGTGCAGAAATGTCGTTTGGCATGAAGGAACTGCTCATATACAATATTTTTGTCCAGTTTGTTTTATTTAAGGATGTTTACACTTGTTTATCTTCAAACCTGAGTTTTATAAGGTTCTGACCGCCTGCCTTACGTATTTCGACAAGCTCTTCGCGCTCGAGTCTTTTGACCAACCTCCATATCGTAGTCTTGGGTAGCTGAAACTTGCTTCTGATTTCACTCTCAAAAGCTGCCCCCTCTTTTTCCGCTAAGAACTTCAGCACCTCCTGGTCTTCTGGGCGTAAGTGCGGCTTCTCTACAAGTATATTGCCAACTATACGCGAAAGGATAGAGCTATCTATCTGAGAATCAGACGTAGTAGTTTGCATTGGAGGTATACTGGTGGTGGTCTCTTCTAGGGATCCTGTCATCTCTTGCTGCTCTTCTACTTCTACTACATCTTGTTTGGGCCTCACTGGTGCGAATGAATTAGTAGGTCGGAAGACAGCAGCTGCTGCCCCGCTACTGATGTTGCTATTGCTAGTATTGGTCTTTGGCAGATCATTTGCCTTGTGAAGTTGTGGCAATGGTTTTGAGTGCTTCCTCTTCCTGAAGAATACTATGGTGCCGATCCCTCCTGCCACTGCTGCCACAGCTATTGCTGCAATCACCACCGGTATTGGTATTTCTGGCTGTGTGGGGTTGTCATCTAGTGCTGCAATAGCATCTTGAGCAGAGCTTCTAGCTTCTGTATAATTGCCCATTGCAAATTCATTGTTTGCTTGTTCGAGCATCTGTCCAATGACAGCATTATCTAAGCCTGTGCCTCCTGCAGCGCTATTTATCTGCTCCTCTGCATCGGCAAGTGCTCCTTGGGCTGCGGCATACTCCCTACCTGTGGCAATAGCAGCGTCATTTGCTTGATCTGCCAATCTTTCAGCTTCTGTGAACCTGCTGTCATCACGTGCAACGATCGCTCTTTGAAGCAGATCCCTTGCGCTTGTCAGCACAACGCCGGGATGGTTGTTGTTTATTTGAACAATAGTAGTTTCGGCTGCTTTGATGACAATGTTTGCCTGCTCTTCGGTGCCCAAGGTTCCTATTACATAAACGAATCGTATGTTGCCAGGTTTGTATGTAAGGAGTTGCTGATCACCTGCAAGGACTATCGATGGATTTTCTCCTGGATCTGTCAATATGCTATCTGGAGGCAGCTTTACTGAGAGACCGATCGTGGAATTAAGGCTGAATATCCATTCCCTTCGGTCTTTGGATAAAAAATCTGAAGTGGTATAACTTATCTTGAGATTTGAAGCATTTGGTCTATTGAGGACAATTTCATTTGGAATTTCAGTTCTGTTAAATTCGACCGCATTGTCCTCATAGTCAACGACGATAAGGTCAGTGATGTCGTCTCCAAAAAGCTTGAACCTTATTTCTTCAGCAAGAGGATCCTCTATGCCGACGTTGTATTCAACTAGCGCGTCGCCGTTTGCAAAGAGTGCTATAAAGAGTGACGAGGCTGAACTGCCGCCTTCTTCCTCCCCTACCTCCTGAGCAGATGCCGGGACTATGGCAAGAATGACAAAAAGAAGGAGCATCTCTGGAATGAAAATCCTGGCTCCATCTTTCCAATGATATGCAGATATCATTAAAACGAGTTTACCAAGAATAAAAGGACAGTCGTAAACGATATAAGTCTTCTGACGTATCTAATTCCTTATCTCAGGATAAAATGTTCTAAAGTTCTTGTCTTTGTAGCCCTCAACCCACTTAAACTTACGCTGTAGAGTTGAAGTATATATTTTAGTCCAGTCAAGCTCGACGTAGTTGAGCCAAGCCTTCATAATCCGCGGGTCGATGTAGTTGCGGAGAGATGTACCAAGATTGTAGTCTCGGGTCTCCTGCTGAAGTATTAATTGCACCTGTAACTTTTCTAGCCTCTCTTCTAGTCGCTTCTCCTGCAGTTCTGTCTTCCAATTCTTGGCTGCAATATCTACCTTAAGCTTGGCTATAGCCTCCTTCTTTTTGGTGATCGATTCTTCGAATTTTTCAAGTGCTTTTCTAGCCGCAGGGTTCTTCGGATCGATTCCCTTTTTGTGGTTGCACGTGATTGCAGCTTCAAGGTTCGCTTTCTTGGCTGCATAGATTTTCTGAGCTTCTAGAGAGTTCTTGTAGACCTTTGCCTTTGACAGCTGCAGCTGCACCACCCTTGTCGCAATACAGGTTCTGAACACCTTGGCGGTAAGCTCTGGCATTATCTGCTGTAAGAAGCCATTTACCTTACGTGAATTGATACCGTCAAATATCGGGTCGCTTGGCTTTTTGCCTTGCATGAATTTTTTCAGGTTGTTGTAAAGTGCCCTTGTGTCTTCTGAATCAACTCCCAGCCTCTTTTGCCATGGGACGCTGTCCTTGCCCAAAAAATTGAATTCGATGCTCTGCCTGCCGTTTAGCTGCGGGAAATAAATATGCTCGACTCTAAGCGTACTTGCGCCAACGGTGTCAGCCTCCTCAGGATCCTTTTCATCGCCTACTCTCATAGCAAGCTTTAGTATCAGGTATGCAACAGTTGCTACCTTACCGTCTCCTTTCATCATCCTCCGCATCACTTCCCTATGCACTTTATCCTCACGCTCGGCCAGCTTTTTTGCCTTGTCATACTTGACCTTATCGTTTTCTTGGCGGAGCGCAGCCGAGTCGTGCAGCCAGACATACTTGCGCTTACCCGTCAGGCTTTCTATCCATGTAGCAAGCCATGTCGATGAATGATCGTGGATGATCGCCTTCCAGTTACCCTCTGGCACTGGTGCGTTTTCGCCCAAGTTTAGCATAACATCCTGAGGCCTTACCCGTGGCTTCCACCGGCCTCTCATCGGGTGCTGACCGCGGCCCATGAACAATCCTGGCGGCTCGACAAGCCAGTTTGCAATGTCGACTTCGATACCATCGACTACTGCTTTACTGTAAATGGCCTTGAGCCTTTCACGCTCTGTCTTTTTGGCTTGAGAGATACTTTTCTTTTGCTCCTTTGGTAGGGTCTTGTATCTCTCCTTTTCCTGTTCTTTCATCTCTCTTTCTTCGTCTGCAAGTCTGTAAGCCATCGAAAAGTCTATGTCCTTTATTGTGATGCTATTATGACTTTCAGGCAGGAGCTTTTGGAGGTCGTTCAGGAAATTTTCCTGAAAGATAGGATCTTGGACGTAATGAGTGTCCTTTTTCTTTGCCCACGCATAAACAATCTCTTCCTGATCCCGGTTGAGGGCCAGTTTTTCTCCCCTGATAGTGATTGTGATGCCTCTTGGCTGATATTCAGGAGGAAAGGCAACGCCCTTATGCTCAAGTGTCTGCCACTTTGCACGTGCAGTAGCAGAAGTACTGACGGCTTCTTCCAAGTTTATTTAAAGCCCTCTACAACTACTCTTAAACTTTATCCCATTAGACAAGAGCTCTCTCGCCCCAGACCTTCTCGCCTATTTTGGTTTTTTCACCTTCTACTATCCTATTCATTACTTCAATTGCGGCGGGCTTGTGTAAAAACTCGTTGTTATTACCACATCTATAGGAATAGGTGCAACGAGGACAGCCAGTTTCGCTTTTGCATGAGCATTCAGATAATATGCGCAGTGAGCGTCCAAAAGCAATGTCCAGCCTTTCATACAATATCCTACTGGCTCCATTACCACCGATGCTACTATCATAGACAAATATTAATCCCGAAGAGCCAAGTGAAATACCACCTAGGTCCTGTGACGCACCACCTGTTATCATTGCGCTGCCCTCTATTATGACGTGCTCTGAAGCGTGAAAGCCACTCATTTCCACGTATTGCTCGTCTTTCGCTTCTTGTGAGATGTATGATGGTCTAGGTGCTCTAAACACAAACCCTTTTGTAAGGAATTCGTATTCGAGCGGCTTGTCAAGCATCACTTTTTTTCCTTGTGCTACCTCTTGACCAATTTCAATGTTGACGTAGCCGAGAACTCTTTTTTGGATGTTGAGTGCACAGTATGCTACTTCGACTCCGAAAACTACTTTTTTCTCGTATATTTCTAAGATAGAGGGCCAATCGTCCGTCAAAGCCTTAGTGTAATAAGGATAGTCTGATGGAATAGGTGCCAGCTCCGCATAGGGCGGCATATTTAGCTCAAAATGGAGCTCTTGCACTTTATACCGTCGACCTCCAAGAAAGTATACCGCGTGTTGGTGGAGCTCTTCAAGTGCTTGAGGCAATGCTCGATCGCCTATAATCTTATTGTTAAATTTGATGTCGACTCTGCTTCCTATGCCGCGAATGCTATACTCATCAAGCACCTTGAATGCCTCCTTCAAGTCAGGCATGAATCTATCTCTAACTACTTTGACGATACCCTTTGAGACAAGTTTTTGAAGTACGCCCCACATCTGCTTAGATTCTGCTATCAACAGCGGCTTGTCGCAGGTCATTGCTAATACTTGGTACTCTAGTACGAATGGATTCGACGGATCAGTATATGCCAATTCATGATCGTCCATATAATCTGCCGGGTGCATCTTGTAATACTGGCTTATTGGATCATTACCAAGTGCAAGAAATGCGTACCCCTGCTGGCCGCGCCTTGCTGCACGTCCGACTCGCTGAAAAAGCCGGTTAATAGGCACGATATTGGAAATTATCGCGTCAACACTTCCAATGTCGATTCCCAATTCGAGTGTAGGCGTGGCGGATATTGCCATGAGCTGCCCTGCCTTAAACTCTTGTTCTATTTCTTTCCTGAGAGCAGATGTTAAGCCCGCACGATGCACTCTGATGTTTATTCCCTGCCGCGCTCCATAGAAGGCCATTAACTCGGAGCTAAGATGTGAGCTAGCAAACACAATAGTCTTATGCTTTCTCTTTGTGGTCTGCCTAAGTAGGTCAAGCATCAATGACCTGTAAGATCTGAGCGAAGGAAATATTATCGCAAGGTTTATCCTGCCCCGCCTGCCCCTACCGTTAATCACATGCATCTGCCTACCAAAAAGCGTCTGGCAAAATTCAGCAGCATTTGGTAATGTAGCCGATGCAGCAACGATTTGGAGTCTGCTCCCCGTAAGCCTCTCGAGCCTTGCAATGATGTGGTGTACATTAGCACCAAAGATGCCTGTGTATACGTGTGCCTCATCGACTACCAGAAATTTGGCAGTTGTGACTATGCGTGAGAATTTCGTCTTATGCATCATGTGGTAGTGCAACACGTCAAAATTGGTGATAATGACATCGGGCGGAGACTCTATTACGGCTCTGCGCTCCTTTTCCAATGTGTCACCATCGAGTATTGCTACCCTTACACCAAGTGGTTCTGCCAGCTCTTGTATCTTGGGCAATTGGTCGCGTGATAATGCCTTTGTTGGATAAACAAAAATTGCAGATACTTTACCACCGCCACTGCGAAGTGATCTAAAGCGCCATGGTTGTTGTTCTGCTGCAACTTCTTGCAGTAGTGGGATGCAAAAAGCCTCAGTTTTACCTGACGCGGTGGGTGCGGTGATTACTACATCATTTCCCTGAAGGATTTTCTTGATCGCTTCCTCTTGAAATTTGTAGAGATGGTC
>JAICHI010000068.1 GCA_025922735.1 Nitrososphaeraceae archaeon
AGACGTAACTTAGTTACCCAAAGCCTCCAATTTCTTTCAATCAATGTGAAAGGGATTCGGTCATGTTATTATCTGTCAGCGATGACGACGATTAAGATGATCTGAAGAGAGTCTACCATGAATGACCTGATATCTGACAGTACCCTACTTGTTATAGCCTTAGTTACACTATTACAATTTGTGAATGGAAGAAGAAGAAGAGAAGACCCCGCTGGAAAGGAAAGTCATTACCCTCTTCCATCACACTTGCAATCTACTACTGTCGATGTTGCGCTAAAGTTGGAAAATGTGAAGAAAGTGTTTGATTCACGCTCGGCTTCAGCCAAAAAAATGGTTGTAGCACTTGACGGTGTCAGCTTTGAAGTAAAGAGAGGAGAGTTTGTCTCAATAGTTGGCCCATCAGGAAGCGGCAAATCCACTCTCTTAAACGTCATAGGGGCTCTTGACAGGCCCACTTCAGGAAAGGTGTTCATAAATGGACAGGACATTTTCCTGCTTGACGATGCAAGGCTTTCTGATGTCAGAAGCCGCCTGATTGGATTCATCTTCCAATCATACAATCTTGTCAACAGAATGTCTGTTCAAGAAAATGTCGAGTTTCCAGCAATCTTCTCAGAAAGACCCTCCTCTGATAGCCGCACCCGGGCACTGGAATTGCTCGAAACTCTAGGAATAAAGGACAAGGCAAAGCAAAAACCTGTAGACCTGAGTGGAGGAGAGCAGCAGAGGGTGGCGATCGCACGAGCCCTGATAAACGACCCTGCTTTAGTATTGGCAGATGAGCCAACCGGAAACCTTGACACCAAGACTGGAAGGGAGGTGTTTAATCTGCTCAAGATGTTGTCTGACAGGTTTGGCACTACAGTTGTGATGGTCACACACAATCTTGAGCTGGCCGGCATGACTACTAGGTCGATCTATATCAGGGACGGAAGAATAGAGAAGGAAATATTACACAAGGACCTATCAGAAACAAAAGCATCGTCTGCGGCTGCTAGCAAGGATATAACTTCTTCTTCTTCAGAGAAAGCAAGGTAAAAATATGAAAGTCACTGAGACGTTCAGAATTTCTTTCAAGGCACTTGGAGATAGAAAAGTCAGAACTTCTCTGACAATCTTGATGGTGATTGTGGGCAGTAGCCTAATGGTAACGCTCAACGGCATAGTGGCAGGGCTTGGCCAGTTTGCAACAGATGTTTTCAACAGGCTCGCTCCAAATTTACTGTTTATCACAAGCATTCCTACAGACGATTCTGTGCAAGGAGACGACGACGACGGTGATAACGGCGGTCCGCCTTCATTCCTTGGTCAGGGCCTCATACCAGTTCCTGCGATAACCCTTGATCAAGTTGTGGTGGGGAAACTAGAGTCGCTGCCCCACGTCAGCGCCGTCATCCCTTCGTACCAGGGAATAATCACAATTGCTGCAGAGAACAGATCCCAGAGCGCAAGCGTGCTATCGGTGCAGCCTGAAAGCCTCAAGATCATTGCCCCCGCTCTGGAATTTACGGAAGGATCGACTATGAACCCAGAAGACGAGTCGACAATATATCTTCCGTCTTTGATTGCCAACAACCTGTGGGGGGAGCCGCCAGAAGCAGCAGCCTACAACGGTGGTTCCGCTGCGGCAATGATAGGCCAGCAAGTAAACGTTACCTACACTTACATCGATCTGGCTACTGCATCGCGGCAGTCCAAGTCAGATGCATTCACTGTGGCTGGCATAATGAAGCCGGTGGGAAACCCGACGATTGACAGGGCAGTCGTATTTAATCTCGATGCAGGCAACAAGCTCCTTCAAAAATCTGGCAGGTATGATTCGCTCTTTGTAGCAGCAGAAAGCACGAACCATGTCATGCAGGTTGAAAAAGAGATACGAGACCTCTACGGATCCGACATAGGGATAACAACTTCAGAGGCAATACTTCAATCAATCGGCGAGTTTACTGCCGGCTTTGGCAGCGTCATTTCAAGCATTGCACTAGTAGCCCTACTAGTTGGCTCTGTGGGAATAGTTACCACCATGTATACGTCGGTCACTGAGAGAACCCGGGAGATAGGTGTCATGAAGGCCATTGGTGCAAGGGATCGAAATGTGCTTGCCCTCTTTCTTGCAGAGGCAGCCATAATTGGAATTATTGGCGCAAGCATAGGACTTGTAGTAGGCGTGCTGGGAGGCTATGGCGCTTTGTCTCTTTTTGCTTCAAACCTCTTTCCATCGTCTGAAGTGACGCCACACTATCCCTGGAGCGACCTTGCCAGAGTCTGGGCAATATCGCTGGGATTGAGCGTTGCAGCAGGTCTTTACCCAGCCTGGAAGGCATCCAAGCTATCGCCAATAGTCGCGCTAAGACGAGAATAGGAAGGAGCGACCCTAAGAATCGGACCACGGCATCTGTACAAAAGACATCGGCTGATGACGCTGCTCACTAAAAAATGCGAGGAATTGGTAAAGTATGTCTGGCGGGTAATTCCTATCCGCTAGACTTGAGCCCTCTCACTTCCAGACCTCCTAAATAAGATGGGTGGCGATTGGATTCTGGAACTCCAATCAGCAGTCTTCATTAATTATTACCCTTGACTTACTTATCAGCTCTTATAATTGCGTAGTCAATGACTCGTTTCTCAGATAGTTCATTCATCTTTGAAATGGATTTATATAAAATTTTCTCGATATGGGATGGATATTCTTTTAAAATTGCGTTCTGGATCTTTTCTCTATTTTGGATGTAATACTTAGATAACGGTTCATAAACCTGAGATCCTATCAATTCTATTTCTTTTGATCGAAAGCCTGCATTCCCGATTTGCGACTTAATGTGGTCTAAATCATAATGTTCGGACATCCAGGTAAACGAGAGAACTCCGAGTTTAAGAAATGAAGACATTATAGATATCACTTCTGAAAATATATTATTTCCAACAAGACATTCCTGATTATGAATAACAGGCATTGCAGTCACAAATATTCCATTCTTCTCTAATACCCTATTAGATTCCATAAAAAACTCGCTTAGTGGTCTAAAATGTTGGGCAGATTCTAAAGCAATTATTCTATCTACAGAGTTATCCGCAAAAGGCAATGCGGTAGAAGTAGCGTTTACAAAGGATAATTTTTCTGCATCCTCCGAATGCGGTAATTTCAGTTCCAATGATGATTTAGACTCTTTGGTATTGTCTTTTGATAATGGGAATGTTATCTTCTTCTCTTTAAGATCATCTTGTAGTGAAACGCCGAATTTCAATTGACGCAAATTAACATCCACACAAACAATATTAAGGGAATCAAATAACGATTTCCAATAAATTGCCGGGACAGAAAATCCACTCCCTATGTCAAGTACTGTCCTAGCTGAATAGAGATCACTAACATCTGCAATCAATGAACATAACCTGCGTTGAGCTTCTCTTGGAGAATTAATTCCTTTATTCCAGTATCCAAAGTTGAGGCAATAATCCTTCGTTATTATACGCATTAGACCTGACAGGTAATTATAAAGACTGATCACATCGTGTTCGCTGCGCCTAGCCGTCCATAATATTGGATTTAATGGATTTTGAAGCAGGTTCATGTTGACTATTAATTTGAAAATCTATCCTAGATTAGGCTTTCGACTTATGGATAGACTCCAAGAAAGGTTCTTGTAAACCTTCTTTTCGCTATCTTGAGGGCACCTTCTCCCCTTGGAGTCAAGCTGTAGACAATGGTCTTGCCATCCTTATTTTCCTCCCTGATAAATCCGGCTTCGCGCAGGTTCTTTAATGCAGGATAAATTGTACCTGGGCTTGGCTTCTCTCCTTTTCTCTTTGCAATTTCGTCCGCGAGCGCTTGACCATGCATTGGTTCCTTTGAAAGCAAGAAGAGGATCAAGAATCCCAGCATACCTCTCATATCGCAACAATCAGATCTGAACCGTCGCATGTCTGAAGATATGTCGTATACCCGATATAAATAAATAGCTGCAAGTATCATCTATCGCATATACGATATCAATGGGAGGAGGTGAAAGAGATGCGATATGGTTGTGGCGGCGGCTGGAGCTATGGCGGAAGAAGTTTCCTAACAAAAGAAGAAAAGCTGGCTATGCTAAAAGAATACAAGGAAGACCTTGAAAAAGAGGTTGCAGGAGTAGAAGAAAGAATAAAGGAATTATCAGCCAAATAGTTACTTTTTTTTCTTTTTTTGTTTAAGTAAGGATCTAACGTCCTTCATCCTTTGGGTTCCAAGTCGTGCATCATCGACTCTCATAGTGTTCTCTTGTGATTCTTGCTCTGGCATATCTCGCACGGAGTATGTCCCGCGCTTCATCAACTGCGTTTTGGGAATATGGAGGATAATCCCACCTGCACCAGAGCCAGAAGGACCATCTCCGTTGAAAGTTTAAAGCTAGCTTTCTAAATAATTATGCCTACAACCCTTCTAAAAGAACCGATATTGTAGCCGGCCATGTATTTTGGCATGCCAAACCATATATGCGTAAAGCTCCAAGGTTACCTTATGCCGAAGGTCTGGCTATGTCCAATCGCTGTGGGTGAAAGGGATGATGCAAATCACTGTCTGCATTGTATATATCTGACTCCGCCGGAGGATTGCGACAAAGATCATAAAACCTTGTTTGTCTGGTGTGACAGCAGGCTTAAGCGGGTGTTTGTCCGTGATTCTTCCGATAACGAGGAAAACGGTACTAATAATAATAGTAAATTAGGACGACTTTACCGACCTATAGGCTGGTACTGCAGCAGGTGCGACAAGGTCATTACGTCAAAGGAATACCACGAGCTGGAAGCGGAGAGGCAGCGCCATGAACAGATGTATAAGCAAAGAAAAGACGAATATAATCAGCTATGGCTCAAACATCTAGATGGCTGGTGGGACTGGGTGTTTAAGGAACGCGAACGCATAGGGTGGACTTTTGTTGAAAAAGAGGATCCGAGTGATTATGATGATGACTCTGATGCCGGTATTACTTGGGGCTGGCTTCCAGACAGCAAGTTAACACCTGAACAAAGGAGGCGTGTTCGCCGGCCTTATACGGATAACTACTTTAGACCACGTGCCTAAACTCCTCCTCTAAAAAATGTGTGAGCTTGCCTCAACTAGTTTGCTGTCTTCGTCCTTCTTGATCTTGTAATTGTATAGCCACCGAAAGAAGAACTTGAGGCGTCCAAGGTAATCATTCCATGTAGTTATCCATTTTCCATCAGAGTCCTCGCTTTTTGGTTTGATTCTTTTATTTAGAAATTCAAGTATCTTTTCTCAATTCTGAATATCGTAAAGGGTGACGTTAGGAGCAAGTTCATGGCTGAACTGCATAAGCGCCTTAAGATTATTCTTTTTATAGCTATCTGACTTGCGATTATCTACCATGAATTGATAAAATTCCTGTACGACTGAAGAATCGATAAGATTTGGTACAGTTGAAATCTTCTCTAACACAGTCTCAAGTCTTTCGGTCATCTGTTGTTATTTTTCATACTCCTGTATTTTCCCGTCTTTAGCGTATTGTATGTAGCAACCATGATATTAGAACCCCTATGTTTGGTGGGCCCGTCGGGCCGTGAAGTGATATCACTTCAAGAAGTGAATTCTTTGCTACTCTTTGAATGTAACGGGGAGCTAAAAGGGTTTCTGCGATGTCGTGCCCAGAGGGATTCGGTAGAAAAGCCTTCAGAAAATAGACTTGTTGAATCAGGTGACGCTTCAGCATCTTATTCTTTTTTAGTAGTTTGTCACACTACTGTATAGAAATATCAAGCTCTTCTTTTTGCCTGTTATCCTCACCATCTTCTTCAATCCTAATCTTCTTCTTTCTTTTTCGAAGTCTTCTAACTCCCTCAAGTATTTCGCTTAATTGTTCTTCAGATATTTTAGATATTTTAGAATCACATTCTATTCCTTTGGCATCAAGTACCTGCTCAGTAAGTGTAATGATCTCGTCCTTGTGTTGCTGCTCTTCAATAGTTAGCATGTTATTGCTCATAAAGCGAAAGTATGCAAATTCACTCATATATCATCATCCATTAGTATTACAAATTGCTATTTATTCTATATATCTTTACAACAACGAACTAATTTCATAACATCTCCAGCATCTATACACGCTTTTTGCTCTTGACTATTTACGTTGTATCTCCACCATCCAGCTGGCTATCTCCCGGATAGTGGTCTAGACTGTTACATCAAGAGGATAGGGAAATTTTTCATCTAGTGAATTTATCATAATATTCTTATTCTATTGATGGTGAAGCGGATTCCCTTCCACTCACACCAATACTAAATGATATGTTAACCAAGCTTTAGTTTTTTCTGTGGGTATACAAAAGAA
>JAICHI010000069.1 GCA_025922735.1 Nitrososphaeraceae archaeon
AATTTCTGCCTTTATCCAAAGAGAGCCAGAGCAAACAATTCAGATAGTACGATGGTGTATGGATGTGTGCGCACTGTTTTGTATGCTGTTACTGCCACCTGTGTTCAGCACATCGCTATAACTATAAGATCGAATTCTTGCATAAAACTGTCATGGAAAGAATATTTCTAGATGAACTGATCCTCTTTCTCAGTTTCTTCTCACTCAAAATATATAGGCAAGTGAATAGCAATGGTTCTTTCAGACTGGAGGTTCATTGCAAGCTTGTCGTCGTCCCAAGATTTTAAGGGAATGCTAGAGATCATTCTCCGACAGCGCCCTGAGCTGAACCCAGAGCAGGTAAGGGACTTGATTGACGAAAAAAAGCGCAAGGTGGGCGCCGGCTATCTTACTGACCAAGGTGCACTCTTTCTTGTTGCAGCCGACCTTGGTGTATCATTTGACAATGTTTCCAAGACACAGACAGGGCTTAAGGACATTTACATAGGGGCAAAAGAGGCCACAGTCGTAGGCAGGATCATGAACATTTATCCTATCCACAGGTTCACCAAAAGTGATAGCAACGAGCAGGCTGCTACCCGCACACTTGTGATATATGACAAGGATGCAAAGGTCAAGGTGAAGCTGTGGGACAAGCACACGGCGATACCGGACGAAATGGGCCTGCATGCAGGCGACGTGATCAAGGTAGTCAAGGGGTACATCAGGGCAGGTCTTGACGGCAAGCCAGTGATCAACCTTGGGAACTATAGTGCAATCGAGACTGTGCCTGATGATTCATCTATCCCCCCGATTGATTCTCTGACTATTACAGTTGATGCTATAAATTCGCTTCAGGACAACACTGTCATTTCTGGTATCGTCAATTCTAACCCGCGGGTAACTGATTTTGTCAACCCAAGGGGCGAGGCAAGCAAGTCTCTCCAGCTCCAGCTCTCAAATGAAGCTGGCACTCGCTCGCTTCGAGCAGTCATCTGGAATGTTGATGAATCAAGAGTTCCCAAGGTCTTCAAGACCGGTTCTAAAGTGCACCTGATTGGTGTTCGAGTAAAGCAGGGTAATCCGCAGTATGGCAGCGGCGACTTTGAGATCCATGGCGACGAAGGCACAATACTGCAGTTCTCAAGTTCTCAAGAAGATGTGGAGGTAATGCCGCTTCGAGTCATTTCTATCGGTGAAGAAACCGGAAGAGGAAGCTTCATGTGTCTTGCAGTCGACAGGGCGGGTAGCTCACTTATACTTACAATTGATAATTCGCTTGTCAGCTCCAAGCAGCTGAATGAGGGTGTAATGATCGAATGTGTACCTTCGCGGATATTTGGCAATTCAATCACGCTATCAAAGGACGACTCATATGTCAGATTGACAGACGAGGGCGATGACGCATCATTTCCAAAACAGTCAAAATTTGAGAGAAAGATACAGGACGTGCAGATTTCACAGGATCCTTACATCATTGAAGCAATTGTCCTTCAGGCGCCCGAAACTGCAGAAGTGAACACCAAGTCAGGCGAGACCATACCTATGACGTCTACCCTGCTTGGTGATGACACAGGCGAGATCAGGCTAGTTGGATGGCGTAACCAGAGTGCTGGCGTCAATAAGCTGAACGTAGGCGACAGGATAAGGCTAGCCGGTGTCACTGCAGGATCAGGGCGCGAAGGCAAGGCAGAACTAACTCTGCGGCCCTATTCTTCAATCACCAAGCTGAGCTAGAAAGCCAAATTAAGCAATCAGGTAACTTCTGTTATGGTGCTTATTACTTCGGATGCAGCCAGCAGCGGCATCATAAAGCAGGCAGAGGAGCTCAAGGCGCGGGTTCGTAGCCACGCTTCAAGAATTGACGAGAACTTCAAGGTAGGAGTCGAGATCGAGATATGTCTTATAGATGGCAAGGGAACACCAGTTGACGCAAAACCCATTATCGAGCTCCTAAGACAATATCATGATATCGACTTTGAATATGGCATATGCCAGCTTGAATACAGGACAGAGCCGGTTTCCTTTGAACGCCTTGCAGAACTGAATTTACAGTTTGAAGAATTCATAGAGCACCTTGACATAATTGTCAACAAAGTCTACAAGAACGATATATTCCCTGTATTTTTAGGATCGAACCCATCGCCTCATATTTTAAAGGGCGGTCTCATTACAAAGAAACCGCGCTACCTACGGCTTGCAAGGTGGCAGAATAGAATCCCTGATGTAGAAATTGACGGGCAAAAGTTCAAAGCACTTCATGTCGCAGCTGCCATTCAGGGCTTCCATCTCCATTTGCAAGGGAAAAACCCCAACTTTACGGCGCAAATGTTCAATCATATTCTGAATTTAATCCCGTCGGTGATATTGCTTGGAGCAAATAGTAGACTTTTCGCTGGCAAGGTGTTTTCGCTTCATGAGCCAAGAATTTACCTCTACGATCAGTCAGAGCAGCAAAACTCTGGGTTCCCAAGCATATCCCGGTACCTCGGAGGTGTTGAAGATTACATTGACTACATTATCTCAAGAAAGCCCGTGGTTGCAAAGGACTACTTTGAATTGGTAAAAGAGCGACATGACGACGCCCGCATTCGGATCAATAACGGCATTTACAGAGTCGAGACAAGAGTTATGTCTGTGCAACCAACCCCAAAAACGATGATGGCAATGATAGAGTTTTTCACTGGCTACCTGCATAGGGCTATCCACGAAGAACGGGAGCTGCGCCCCCTGCCAGCTATCAGAGAGGAGCGGCAGGCCGTTGTAAGATCAGGTTTTAACGCTAAGACACATTTTAACATCATCGAAACAGTTAGGAGCCAGCTTGCATACGCACGGAAAGGCATTTCAGACCTTGGAATCAAACCGGATTTTCTGAACGTACTTGAAAAGCGGCTTGAGAACAAGACTACCGCTGGCGAATACGTTGCTAGATTATGGCAGACTAAATTCAATGGCTCTATAGAGCAAACCTTACCGGAGGTTGTCGCAGAGATTTGGGAAAGGACAAAGAACAACCAGCCTATTTACT
This sequence comes from Nitrososphaeraceae archaeon, assembly GCA_025922735.1. GTDB lineage: Archaea > Thermoproteota > Nitrososphaeria > Nitrososphaerales > Nitrososphaeraceae > Nitrososphaera. Next base: position 3,011 of record JAICHI010000069.1, read on the forward strand.
AGTGGTCGCTAGTATAGGAGGTTTTATGTTCAAGAGAATGAATGGACAATTATCGTCGTCATCGTCATCATCATCATCATCATCATCATCTAGCATTCATTTGGCTAATCGCTCCAAAAGCCCCGCGTAATGACGTACTGCTTTTCTGCTTCATAGATACTCCGATACACCTGTTCGTCGTCGACATAGTTGCGCAGGATCCTTGCTGCAGTGTCAGCACCAACCCCATGGCCCGATAGCACTATTAATGCGGTTCTACCAAAGTTGTTTACAAGTGACGCTACTTTCCATGCACGTTCAAACTTGTGGTTCTGCTCTGGCGTCAGCTTACCACCAGCAAGGCGATTCCGAATTATCCTTGACATCTCGTCGTCTGACCAGAATGTAGCACTGACAAGGCGCGACCGGCAGCTGGGGCATGATATTTCTTCAGGCACATCCTTGGTTTCCATTACGCGCTCCCACTTACCACAGCGAATGCAGACAAGCCGATGCTTTGTCTTTTCGAGACGTTCTTTGACAAGCTCTATAACTCCCTTCTCAATGCTCAGAGGCATGGCTCCAGCCATCTTTGCTGAATGTTCTATTATCGGCTTTGCGAGATCTGAAAATTCATTCACTTCAAGCCAGTGGATGGCGATCTTGCCTTGCTTTGTATCATCAAGTACTTTCTGAGTCTGCTGTATTTCATATTTATCGTGTACCAGTTCTCGTATGGATTCGGCGCTCACCGGCGTCTTTGAATATCTGTCGTAGATCATGCGTGCTACCTTTTTGTCATACACCGCTTCCTTGCTTATCATGCCAAACCTTTTGGCGACCATCCATACTTTCCAATTGATGTTATGAGTGCCAGTCAATGCAGCAATGATGACAGGCTCAAGGTCGTAGACGTCGTTTAAAGCTGCTTCAATTCTCCCTTGCGTTATTCTTGCACTTGAAGTCAGCATGATCCTATAGGCATCTGACCTTGACTCCACAAGGTATCCAATCTGTGATGACAATATTGTAGACAAGAGTGATGCAATAGTATTGTTCACCTTTGACCCAAAAGCACAGTGCATTACAAGCATGTTGCGCGAAGTATAGCTTTCAACCACAATGTTCTTTGAATCCGGTATCACCTTAAGCATCTTCAGCGTACTGTCCATTAGGGGTGTCGACAGCTTGATCCGACCAGTTGCCGCCTGGTTGCGTACGACTCCCACCTCTTCTGCAGTCTTGAAATCAACTGGGATCATTTCACCGACCCAGTAGGGAATGTTAATCGCTGCCCCGCGTAGAGGCTCAACGTTTACGACTAGACGCACTTCATCGACAGACAATATACGCCACTGCGACCCCTTGAGCACAAAGACATTGCCTTTTTCGCCGTAATCGCCCACGAACTGCTGGTCAAGCGTGCCTATCCTGCGCTTGCTTATCGAATCAATGACTTCAAACTTCAGAACATAAGGTATCATCGAGACATTCTCGAAGTAGTACTTGTACGCCTTTATCTTGCGGGTATAGGTACGGGCTTCGCGCTCATACTTGATAACGTGGTGGCCCGCCAGTATGTCAAGGCAGCTTTCAACATCAAAGAGGCTGATGTTTCTGAACGGATAAGCCTGAGTTATAATATCGTATGCGTCATCCACATTAACCGGATCGCGGCTCTGCATTGCAAGTCCAACTAGATGGTGAGCCATCACATCAAGCGCTCCTTCGTGTATCTTTTGCTCTTCAATTGAGCCTTTTTTCATGCGGTGAATTATTGCAAGTGACTCTATCTCATCGTCAGGGTTATTAGTCACAATCAGGCCCTTTGCAAAGCTTCTTTGGTTGTGCCTGCTCCTGCCGATCCTTTGCATCAATTTTGAAACTTGCCTAGGAGATCCATAGTGAATAACAAGATCTACTGAACCAATGTCAAGACCCAGCTCAAGCGAGCTTGTGCAGACAACAATACCTGCCATGCCAGACCGGAGTGTATGCTCTGTCTCTTCGCGCACCTCCTTTGAAAGCGAGCCGTGGTGGACATCCACTTTGATATCACTCTGGTTCTTTAGGATGGTGCCGAGGTATTCTGCCTCGTCCCTTGTATTTGTAAAAAATAGGATCGTACCCTTGATGTTGTTGGTCTTGACATATTCCGTAACAAAGTGGGCGACATTGTTGAGTGATCCCTTTACAAATCTGACGTCAATGTCATAGCTGCGACTTGCAGGGTCAACAACTATCGCGCTGCGTCTACCAGCGCCGCAAATAAACTGGGCCGCCTGTTTTAAGTTTCCTACTGTGGCAGAGAGCCCTATTCTCGTGACGGGCTGCGATGATATGACCTGCAGCCGCTCAAGGCTTATTGAAAGGTGAGCGCCGCGCTCATTAGCCACCAGCTCATGCACTTCGTCTACTATTGCCCACTGTAGGCCCTTTAGAGCTGCCAGCATCTTATCACTTGTCAGAACTATTCCAAGAGACTCAGGTGTTGTTATCAGTACATCAGGGGGATTTTCAACTATCTTTTTCCTTGCCAAAGCGGTAGTATCGCCGTGCCGGATTTCAACCCTTAGGCCTTCTGAGTGCGCATACTGTATGATACGGCGAAAGACATCATTATTGAGCGCGCGCAGGGGCGTGATGTATATTGCCCTAATTGTGCCGATGCTATGCTCTTGGTGGGCAAGCATAGTAAACACGGGCAAGACGGCTGCTTCAGTCTTGCCAGAGCCAGTAGGAGCGACCAGCAGACAGTTTATCTTTCTTGAAATGATCGGCAATACCTTACGCTGTATTGTAGTTAGTGAAGAAAACCCTTCTTTTCTGAATTTGTTTATAATAATATCTTCTACAGCATGGTAGTGGTTATTGTTGCTGTCGTCACTTCTCAGTGTCTGCAGCTGTTCCGGTGCGCTGCTGTTGTTGTTGTTCCCGTTTTGCTTTTGCGCTTGATCTTTCATAAACCATCACTGCGAATAGGCCGGCAATGAACAGCCCTACGGCAACCATGACGTAAGAGTCAAAGTTTGCAATTGCTTCCCCAGTCATTGGAGACTAAAGTCATTATACGCTCAATAAATATATTCGTATATTATTTGATCATGATACTTGGGATAAACATGCCAGCCGGTCGACCAGTTATATGCATTTGTTACAATTTTGGTGTATGGGGTGTGAACCATTTTTTATCAGTGCATGGCGATGCTATTTTTATTGTTATGCCGTCCTTAGTCTTAGATTCTAGTAACCCCCTTTGAATATAAAGAGGATAAAATTTTGACAAGGCGTATAATGGTCGTCCATAC
>JAICHI010000070.1 GCA_025922735.1 Nitrososphaeraceae archaeon
ATACATATACCTTTACAAGTCATTTTCTCTTATCACCTGGTAATAACGACTAACACACACGTGCTTAGGGCTTTATAAGCCTCAGTTAGTCCTTACCAGCAGTATTTATGCATTATATCTATTTAAGATTTATACAATTTCTTTACTCTGAAAAAAATAGATTTGCCAAAATTTGTATAGTCTTTACTGACTGTTGTTGTAAAAGTTCGAAGTTCGATACGTGAAATATGTATTTATTTGATATATATCTTTCAACTGCTGACACCACTCACTGGCATTTTCATAATAAGATGTCATTTTGTTGTATAAACTCTGATATTCATGGGAAGCACTGTTGAAGTTAGAGCCAGTGTTGAATCTTGAGAAAGTCGCCTATGGGCTCTTTTTTGAGAAGCTTGATAAGCGAAAGGGCCTGGGGCACTGATAGCATTGGCTTTTTGAAGTGGTTATCGCTACCTATCCTTGGACAGGCAACTTGCACAAAAGCATCTATGCCTTTGAAAATCTGTATCCGTTCCTCGGTTATCTCAGTCAAGGCTATCATTTGGACCTCCTTGTCCAATTTCTCAAATTCCTTTTTCAGTTCGAGTGCTCGCACGTGCGCAAACTGGCCCTCCTTCAGACCAATCACGATTCCTATCTTTTTGGCATCAAGAGCCTTATAGATCGACAGCACTGCTTTCTTTTGCATGCCCTGTGCAAATTCATTTACTTCAGTATATTCCCCAAAATATGGGTCAAGCATGAACGTTGGTTTTTCAGTAGACAAAGCCACGCTTGCAGAATGAAACATGCTTTGTCCTAGGAAAATGTAGGCGTCAACCTGCTTTTGCACATTATAGGCCGGATAAAATTCGCAACCAAATACCTGCGCGTCACGAAGCTGGCCTCTACCTCTTCCAATTATGATGTTGTAGCCATGATCTTCAAATATCTTTTTCACGATGTCTATTTGGTGAAGGTGCTGACTGTCGGTAACAAGCGAGACTGTCTTGTACTTTCCTACAAGATCCTTCGCGCACTTCTTGGCTACGGCATCAAAGCTGATGTCATCAAACGCACCTATCATCATGACCTTCTGGCCAAAGGTATCCATTGCAATGGTATGGCCAATATTGAACAGAATGTCTGCCGCCAACATGTCTGCAGCGTGCGTGTTAAGGTCGCATGAACCCCAACATGTGTCACCTATGATATAGACCTGAACGTCAAACATTTCAGCTATATGGTCTGCTACATCTTGCAATTTTGGGATTAGCGCCTCAGGTCCATTTAGTGCAACTGATCTGGGTTTTCTATGCTCTATTGCTTCAAAAATTCTTTTCTCGTCTATTCTGATCGTCATGATTGCCGCTTTGTCACCCTTATTGCAAATTTTGGGCAGACTGCTTCGCATCCAAAGCAGTAAATGCAGTCCCGCTCTCTTGCTGGCATGGCTTTCCTGTCCGCACCCTCACCATACCAATCAAACACGTTTACAGGACATACTTCGATGCACGCGCCATCGCCTATACATGAATCAAAGTCGACTGCCACGTCAGTGCCATAAATCCCAAGGCCGCTTGACGTATTCTTCCACACCTTAAGCCTATCATAGGTTGTTGGAACTCTGTTTGCCTGAAAGTTGGGATCAATAGGCAATATGAGAAAAAAGATTTTGCCGAACTCAATTTAAATCATGCTATAAAAGAAAGGAGGCAGCCTGCCGGTACCACCGTTGACAAAAGGTCCCATTTCAGGCCTCGCAAGATCCACCACGTAGACGTGCCAGCAGGGTTATGACGCCTTAGGGTTGCTCCCTCCCGGACCTCACCCATTTCGGCGATTTGCGGTCAAGACTGCGCCTTCGCGTAGATCGCCACTCGTAACCATCCAGCACGGCATGATTTCATTTCAGCAAGGCAAGCGGGTACCTCCTGCCACCGGATTTACCCGGCAGTTACTGATCCTGGCATAAAGCCGATTTCCAGTATGGGGCACGGCTGGCACCCCGATCCTCCCTGCCTCTGTATACCCTTGGTAAAATGACTATATTTGCGTGTTGGATGTTATAAGATACTTAGTGTCTTACACACTGAGCAGATATCGCCGGTTGAAACGTGTCCGCATCTTGAACATTTCTTGATTGCAGAAGACGGCATGCTGCTCCGGAGAACTTTTGAGATCTTAGTCATCGACTTGTAGCCATTGTATTTGATGCCTGGATGATCCCTCTCAAGTCTATTGAAAAATTCGCGCAAATCTGTGCGTATGCTTTCATTCATGTAGGGACACTCTTCTGACTGGAACGGTATGTCGCGCTGGAGTGCATAAAATGCGATCTCGTATTCATAAATTTCTACGAAGGGCTTGACTTTTTTCATGCCGCTTTGCGTGTATTGAACGGGCTCTGGATAAATCCAGCCTATGCGCTCTACGTCACCAGCTAACAAGTTGATCATAAATGTTTGTAATTGATCGTCCATATTATGCGCAGTCGCAACTATGTCAGCTCCTACTGCTTCTGCAGCAATATCTATTGCACGTCGGCGGAATGTGCCACATATAGAACAGGATGATACTTTTTGTGATGATCGCTGGATCATCGCCTGATCCATGTCCACTCCAAAGAGAGACTGGTAGCTGAGGACCTTGCTTTCTATACCAAGTTGCGCGCAAAAGTCCTTCACTATCTGCAGCGACTCATCACGATAACCCTTGATACCTTCATCTATTGTGACTGCGACTAATTCATTGCCATTGTTTGAGTGTTGATCAAAAAGCATCTTCAAGACGTACAATAGCGACAAACTATCTTTGCCACCAGAAACTCCTACCGCGACCTTTTCACCGTATTCTATCATTGAATACCTCGAAATCGTCCTTGCGGACTTGCTTTCAATCGAGCGCAAGAAGCATTTCTTACATAGGTATTCACCAGAATATGCTCTGAAGTAGATGCTCTCTGCTTTTTGACACTTGGTACAGCAAGGCATATTTGGTTGTTAGCGAAGTCCAAGAGTTATTAATCATTCGAGCACGAATCGTTAATAAATCGAAGGATTGTACTCTTTGCGTGCTATTACCCTCCGAGTTGCTGGATGAGGTCAACCTTCGGATATTGGATATCTTAGGCCGTGATGCATCCCGTCCATTTGTGGAGATAGCTAAGGAGCTTGAGATCTCCGATGCGACAGTACACATCCGGGTAAGGAGACTACTAGCTGCTGGCATCCTTCGTAAATTCACAATCGCAACTGACAATGTGCTCTTAGGCTATGATCATCTTGCCTTCATAGGCATAAACATTAACGAAGGTTCGGCCGACGAAGTGATCGCCAGCTTATCACAGTTCGATGAAATACTGGAGCTACACGAAATCTATGGACAGTTCGATCTGCTTTTGAAGATACGTGCAAAAAGCCTTGAAGAGATGAGGGAGATAGTAGCGAACAAGATCGGCAAAGTTCCCCAAATAACGGAAGCAGAATTGATGACAGTACTAAAAACTATCAAGGAGGAGCAGATGATTCCATTAAAAAAGGATATAGCAGATGCTGCAAGTGCAGGAGCTACATAGCTATTAATATTCACTTTTGCTGCTTATCTTTTTTTGAAGATTGCCACCAGTCGAGGTATTCGTCATGCTGCTTTCTGCGAGGGTCTTCTCTGGATCTCTTCGCTCTGTCACGCAACTCGTCTATCTTTTCAGAGGAAGCAAAGAGCCCACAGCTTTTGCATATAAAGTTCTTGCTAGTAAGGTCATACTTTAGCTCCCCTCCGCATTCAGGACAAAAGCTTGCCAATTAGTAGCCCTATTTCGGCTACGCCATTAAAAGGTTTTCAAGTAGACAGAGGTAACAAGGACACGCAGGAGTTCGCCTATATTCAGTCCATTTGTAGTAAAAACTGTCTATGAAAACTCAACTACGATTCTTCTGGCATCAGCCTCGACCCTTGCCTTCAACCCCTGCTTTAATATAGATATTGGTGTTCCATCGGGCAGGTCGACAACCGGGATTTCGGCTAGGGCACAACCAGAGGCGGTCGTGATATCCACTTTGGAACACACAACTGCGCTTGGAGCATTCCCATATTCTTTCAACGAGTATATTGCATATGCACCGACACTACTTCCAATGGCATATGGAAGTATGAGCACCGATCCTTTGAGTGACTTGTCGTGCAGCTCGTGCAGCGGATCCGTTATTGTGCCGGTCTTGGCATTGACCATTGCAAGAAAATTGATAGGCTGCATTGTGACCAGTGTTTTCCCTTCGCCAGTACCGCCCACAATCCTGCGACAATTAGAAATTATCACTGTGTGTATTCCTCAGCAATTGTCTTGATGTCCTTAAGAGCAACTTTTACTTTATTGGACTTGGATAGGTAGTACGCTCCCTTGACGCTGTTTGTAATTACTGCATCGTACTTGTCTTTAGTAACGTATGGTGTAAGACAGGTGCACGAATCGCACCTAAAATCCGCTCCTGACTTTTCGATCTTGCTTGCAAGACCTATCTTTATCGCATCATTATAAATTGCACGTGAACAAAAGACAATGCACCTTTTTGTGAATTTTTTGAATTCAGTAAGCTTGGCAAGCAGCCCGAGCTCATTCATGCCAAGCTGAGGGCTGCCAAGGGTGATGATGTCCGCATCGTCAGCAGTACTCAGCTCATCCATGACCGACTGGGCCTCTTTTTTTCCAAACAAAATTTTTTCTTTTGACTTCCCTCCAAAAGTGAACATGCCACAGGAACCTGATGTGCCGATTGCTGCACAAAGTGCTTTTGCCTGTATTGTGTCTAGTCTGCTAATGCTGTTAAGTGCTACACAGCTGTCTTTGACCGACTTGCCTGCAAAGTAGCCTAAAAGCCCATAATCAAGCTCAGTCCTAAAATCAAAGTCGGTTTCAATCGAGATTTTGGGGCTCCTTGCCTCTTCAAGCCGGAGGTCAGAAAGCGGCGTCTTGCCAGTGACAGAACTGGCTAGTGCAGAGAGTGCGCTTTCTTTGTTTGTCTTTAGCCCTAAGAGCGAATTTGAAAACACTGCAGCATTGCTTTCTGCAAAGCTAACCGCTGTGCCTTTTTGCGGAAGGTCAAAAACCTCATAAGGTGTACACGTAAATGATGCCGTGGCGCCCATTCGTTCATACGAACTGGCTATATTTTCCTGTCTCTCTTGAAAACTAGGAGAAATGTCCTCAGGTTTGCTCCTGTCATATCCCATTGGGTTTATTGTAGTCTTTACCGCGACCTTGGCAGTTGTGCTGAATTTCTCGAGGAATCGCATGCCGCCATCCCCAATGGTGTTGTAGTTCACGCCAGAGATATGGGCCCATTTTACCGGGACAAGCTTTTGGGCGTCTGTGGCCTCGCCTATTGCAACGAGAATCCTATATGCTGAAGCAAGTGCTTCATCATACTTGCCGTCAAGCGCTTTTTCCTCATCCCTTGCAAGCTCCATCTATCTATAATTTTGATCTAGCGTATAAGAACCATTACCTTTCCATTTCAGAGCAGAAGATGAAGTTTGAATCAACGCCTTTTGCTACACAAACATTTCTACATGTTAGACGACAAATACAAAAGGAGGATCAGTGGGATTCATGCTCAGCGACGCGGTAGAGCTGACTCATGCCAGAACATTTAACTAAATCATCTGGTTTCACGATTGCTTCTTGCCTAACTTCATCTCAGGTTCTGCACTATCAGACTTCCCACATGACTCTATTCTTTGAATGATTTTTGGGTCGATGACTTGATCCCAGCAAACCCCAAGATGTGAATAGATAGAAGTTATACTGTAATCTGCTTTGAAGCTCACAAGGATTTGCAACAATGTCGTCAATCTTCGGAGGGACACTCGATGAACTAATTGGCTAGGTAGTTAGATAATGCTTTGTCTAATTCAAATATTGCCTACTGAAAGAGTCCAGGAGTTGACTACAAGAGATTCGCAATCTTATGAGCAAGGAAAAAGAAGGTTAGTAATGGCAAGATTACAAATGATCAGGGTACTGATGCGTCTAACAACGATACCGTACTTACAAAAAGAGAAAAGGAA
>JAICHI010000071.1 GCA_025922735.1 Nitrososphaeraceae archaeon
GGCTCCAGATTTTGAACTCCCAGATGTAGACCAAAAATGGCGCAAGTTGAGCGAATTTAGAGACAAGAGAACAATCGTTGCGTTCTTCCCAGCAGCAGAATCATCGCACTGCACAGCAGAAATGTGTGCCTTTCGTGATCAACTTGACGAGCTTAGAGATTATGGAGCAAATATAGTAGCTATTTCTGTTGACAGTCCTCATGCAAATAAGGCATTCACTCAGAATCATCATCTTAACTTTACAATGTTGAGTGACTACAAACGCGATACTATCAAAAAATATGGCATTGTAATGAGTAAACTCGGTACTATGGAAGGCTACAATGCAGCAAAAAGATCAGTCTTTATCCTTGATGAAGACGGCAAGGTAATTTATAGATGGATTTCAGATAACCCGACCATAGAGCCAAAGTATAATGAGATCAAAGAAGTGCTCAAGAAGGCCAAGAAGTAGTATACTGTCTACTAGTAGTAGTAGTTATTCAATGACTGCCAGCACGTCATTTCTTGCGACACTGGCGCCCTGCTTTACCTTTATTTCTTTCAAGTTGCCATCCTTGTGAGCCTTCACCGCCACCTGCATCTTCATCGACTCAAGCACGACGATAACGTCACCCTTCTTAACCTCGGTTCCAGGCTTTGCCGCGATGTTAACTACCCTGCCGGGGATCTGACTTGTAAGGTTGCGGTCGCCGCCTCCGACTCCTCCTATTGCAGATGCCTTCTCAAGCACTTCTGTCAGCTTGCTATGCTTTTTCACCACTAATGGCTGGCCATCGATCATCATCTTTACTTCTGCAGTGCCCACCTGCAAGATCTTGGCATGGTGAAAACTATTGTCAAGCAAGAATTCAAACTCGTCAGTCCCAGATTTCAATAGCTGCAATGTATGCTGCTTGCCTCCTATCTTGACCACCACAGAATTATTGTCAGTGGTGCGTAGCACTTCGCCCTCTAACATCTCAGCAAGGTCGCCAACTTTGAACTGCATTCTATCCTCTCATCATTTTCCACTTTGACTTGGGCATAGAGCTTTGATGAATGGCCTCAGTCTTTCTGACAAACTCTGACTGCAACAGCACTGCTGCTACTGCTGCCTTTGCGCTTTTCTTGGCCGCTTCCTTTGCATTCTCGCTCATCTTGTTAAGTATCTTGAATCGTTCAAGATAGTCGGTCGAGAGCTCGCCCTTGATAAAGTTTGGATCATCCATTATAGTCTTGTAAAGCGGAATTGTAGTATTGATGCCCTCTATCATGAACTCATCAAGGGCATGTTTCATTCTAATTCTTGACTCGTCAAAGTTTCTACCCCATGCCAAAAGCTTGGCTACAAGGGAGTCATAGTAACCAGATACATTGCAGCCAGGGTAGAGATAGGTGTCAACTCGGATACCTGGCCCGTAGGGAAGGTTGCAGTTTGGCACAATGCCTGTTGAAGGTGCAAATTCGTAGAATGGGTCTTCGGCGTTAATCCTGCATTCAATTGCGCAGCCATTCATCTTCAGATCTTGCTGTTTGAATGTGAGTTCTTCGCCCTGTGCTACTCCTATCTGCAGCTTTACAAGGTCTAGCCCTGTTACCAGCTCAGTTACTGGATGCTCGACCTGCAAGCGAGAATTGATTTCGATAAAGTAAAAGTTGCCCTGAGGGTCACGCAAGAATTCTGCAGTTCCTGCATTCAAATAGTCTACAGCATCAACTGCTCTTACTGCAATCTCACCAATACGTTCTCTTGTCTTTTGATCTACTACAGGTGAAGGCGACATTTCAATGAGCTTTTGATGACGCCTCTGAATAGAACATTCTCGTTCAAACAGATGCCGGCTGTTTCCATGCGAATCGCGTATAAGCTGGAATTCGATGTGCCGGATGCGCTCAAGGTATTTTTCTACAAACAGTGCTGCCTTGCCAAAAGCTGCACGCGACTCTGCTGACGCCATTTCGAACTCTTGTCTTAACTGCTTTTCATCGTTGGCAAGTCTAATGCCTCTACCTCCACCTCCAAAGGCTGACTTGAGCAAAACAGGGTAGCCTGCTTCGTCAGCAATATCAGCTGCCTCTTGCATATCTTCGACAATGCCATCGCTTCCCGGCACCGTTGGAACTTTGGCCTTTTTCATCACAGCTTTGCATTTCATCTTGTCGCCAGTAAGTTCCATAGCTTTGCTGGTTGGCCCGATAAATATGATGCCATTTTTATCGCACATTTCAGAAAAGTTCTCATTCTCCGAGAGAAAGCCATAGCCGGGATGGATGGCATCGGCTCCAGCCGCCTTGGCAGTCTCGACTATCTTGGTCATGTTGAGATAACTCTGAGCTGGTGCTGCCGGACCGATGTGGTAGGCTTCATCAGCTCGCTTTACATGCACTGCGCGGATATCCTCGTCAGAGTAAATAGCTATTGATTTTATCCCAAGATCTCTGCAGGCTCGAATAACCCTGAGGGCTATTTCGCCCCTATTTGCGATCAGTATGCTTGTTATTTTTTTTGACATTTTTTATCACAAGTTGATGTTACCATGCTTCTTCCAAGGCCTTGACTCTTTCTTATTGGCAAGAGCATTGAGCGCCTGAATTATCATGGGTCTTGTCTCCATTGGATCTATGACAACATCAATAATACCTTTTTCTGCAGCTATATACGGATTTGCGAATTTATCACGAAACTCTTTAGCAAGCTTTTTCTTTGTATCAGTTGCATTTGGAGCATTCTTTAGCTCTCTCCTATGTATGATAGTGATTGCGGCTTCTGGACCAAGGACTGCAATCTCGGCGCTGGGCCACGCGTAGTTAATGTCAGCGCGCAAGTTCTTGCTTCCCATGGCAATGTATGCGCCACCATAAGCCTTGCCTATGATGCACGTTACTTTGGGCACGGTAGCTTCACAGTATGCAAACAGCAGCTTGCTGCCGTGTCTGATGATGCCATTGTGCTCTTGATCAGCTCCGGGAAGGTATCCCGGAGTGTCAACAAGCGTCACGATCGAGATGTTGAATGCGTCACAGAACCTGATGAATCTGGCAGCCTTATTTGACGAATTGATGTCAAGCGCGCCTGCCAGATACATTGGCTGGTTTGCAATGATGCCTATCGACCTGCCACCCATCCTTGCAAACCCCACGATGATATTCTCGGCGAACAGCTCGTGTACTTCAAAAAAGTCGCCGTTGTCGACTATTGACTTGATTATTTCCTTCATGTCATACTGCTGGTAGGGGTTCTCTGGAAGGATATTAATCAGCTTGGGATCGATTCTGTTCGGATCGTCGTTTGTCTCAACTATCGCCGGCTCTTCGGCGTTGTTCTGCGGTATGAACGCTAATAGCTTCTTTACCTTGTCAAAGCAATCGTATTCGTTGTTGGCGATAAAATGGGCGACTCCGGACTTTGTAGCATGTGCACGCGCTCCTCCCAACTCTTCAAATGACACTTCTTGGCTGAGCACTTCCTTGACCACTTCAGGACCGGTGACAAACATCTGGCCGACGTTTTCAACCATCACCACAAAGTCAGTCATTGCTGGTGAATATACTGCGCCACCAGCAGATGGACCGATGCTCGCAGTGATTTGCGGTATGACGCCAGAGGCCATGGTGTTATGGAAGAAAATTTCGCCATAGCCATCAAGGCTCATGACACCTTCCTGAATGCGTGCGCCACCAGAATCGATTATGCCGATTATGGGACAGCCGACCTTCATGGCATGATCCATTGCCTTGGATATTTTCTTGCTTGTCATTTCGCCAAGAGAGCCACCAAGAACAGTGAAATCAAAAGAAAATAGGAACACCTGCCGGCCGTTTATGGTTCCAAAGCCAGTGACAGCCCCATCGCCGTAGAATTTCGGCAGCGTCGGATCGTCGCTTCTATGTGTGATGTACTTATCTAGCTCTACAAATGAGCCTTCATCGAGCAATAAAGCGATCCTTTCCCGAGCAGTGAGCTTGCCTTTAGAATGCTGAGCCTCAACCCTCTCTTGACCGCCGCCGCTTTCAGCAGACTTTTTCATTGAAGCTAGCCGCTTGATTTTCTCTTCATGCATAGAGATGTAATGTAAGCGAATAAGTCGTCATATAAATTCATTACAGAGGGGAGCTATTCTCTGAGGCCAGATCGCCCGCCCTGAGCCCGGCGAAAGACGTTCATGCCAAGATTGTAGTTTTCAAAGAGCGACTGCAGTGTTTCAACTTCTGTAGAAAGCATTGCAATTTCGCCTCTGTTTTGCTCAGGGTTCTTCTTCATAAGCTCTTCAAGCCTCTCCTTCTTTTCCGCTAAGAGCTTGCCTACATTTTGCTCATATTCGCTTGACACATGACCTGCTGCCTGCCATTCAAATTTTAAGCTTTAGTCTGGTCAAACTACACAAATAATAATAGTTAGCGACTCGATAAACTATATCACAAACTACAGTTAGATAGCAAAACTGAGATAACCTCTTTTATTCTTAAGTTATTTAATACCATAACATCAAGGAGAGACTATTAAATAATTTTCTTTTACTGTGCTCTCCATGAAACCTGTTAATGTTAAGGTTAGCCTTACAAGCATGACATCGTACCTGTTGATTGCAGCAATATCACTTCTAGGCTTCAGCTCTGTGATGTCTACAGAAGAAGCAGCATCATCATCACCAATAGATGCGGATAATACAACAACAGTTGGTGGTGCTACTACTCCTACTGATACTATGTCAAACAATAATACGTCTTTGAATACTACCACTAGTAGTACTCCTATTACCTCTAATGTCGAGTTGGAAGAGGAACCATTTGCTGTAGGACGATACTCACCAGTCTCCGTAAACATGATAAATGAAACACAACAGGTGCAAATAGTCTTTGAAGGCGGTACAACAATAACATTACCAAACTCTACCGAAACGATAACTACTAGAGATACAGGCGAAGGCCTCATTACCTCTCTTCCAGGAGGTGGCGTTATACGGGGACAAATTCAAATGAGTACTGAAGAGGGAAGCGAAAGTGCGACAGTGGATCTTACTGAATACTTTCTAGATGAATCACCTACCGCCATCAACCTTGCATATTTTAGTACAAACTCAACTGGGATGCTGGCGCCTCTTAATAACATGATAGCAGTCTCCCTAGATGAAGAACAGCCAAACGGTGACGTCGTCGTAAGATTATTCGAATGGAAAGTAGGAGGTGGTGGTGGGGGAGCGCCCAATCTAGGCAACAACAACAACGATAACACTACTAGCAACGTAAACGATACTACTACAACTACTGCTACAGCTACAGAAGAACAAGCGATAACAGGACTCAGCGAAGGACAGCTATCACCTGAAGAAGAACAACAAGCAGTAGAAGAAGAAACAGTAACAGGAACACCCTCTCCCTAAGTGTAAGCCTGTGAGCATGACTCTAAGATGGTTTTTCTTTCATATAGATTCTAGTTTGATTTAATGTATGCGAAATTATTAAGTGCTATAGCACTTACACGGTCATTAATGAATTCCACATAGTAGAATAATGATAACAACAATAATAGAAGAACCAAAGCGATAACAGCTGCATCTCCTCGTTTCGCCTGACACTGTAAAAGAGATAGCAAAGAGCACAGGCAATGACATTTCTATGATGCAAAAGATTCGCTGTGCAAAAAAAGAGGAAGAACAAGACGGGAGGGGTTAACAGGTTCGACATGGCGCGTATTGTCGCAAGATCTTTTTGCTTACGCTTGAGATAATAGAAATATCAGAAAGCGAATAGTAGACCTAATTCAGGGATGTGTCTCAAAAAATGGTTCTATATTTTCTAATGGGTCTAACAAATCCAGCTTTGCAACTGTAACAATAGCCAACGTAAGATACACAACCAGTGCTATTGTTAATAGTATATGCGTTTTCATATCAGAATAGAAGAAATCAAATAGATAAGTTTCTAGATGATCCCTTAAATGGAAGTTCCCCTTCAAATTCCTGATGAAGGCTACATTTTATGGAGGATCTGTTACCATGATGATTCTCATTATGGCATCCATCTCAGGTCCTGCTTTATTGTTCACGCAAACAGCAATTGCCTCA
>JAICHI010000072.1 GCA_025922735.1 Nitrososphaeraceae archaeon
AGAAAGATTTACATATCATATCCATCTATGGTGTGTTTTTTCAAAAATCCTTTCTTTGGGGTTCACCATAGTTTGTTGCCCTTGTTGCTCTGTCTTCATAACATCACTCATCTGAGTGTAGGCGTCAAGAAACCTTAGACCCTTTTCAGTAGTCTTGAATTTCCGAGTATATACGTCATAGCCGAGCAAGCCGTTTTCAATTAGAAGACGCAGATACTCTTTCATTTGGTCATGGCTGAGATATGCTTGATACATTATCTTGGTCTTTGTAAGCCCGCCGCTATTTGCCGCATCAAGAATCACGCTGACTATGTCGTCTCTGCTTCTATAATTCACGCTTTTTATTTCGATAGACTATGATGATGCTAAATAGCATTTTGTTTTCAAATGGCCGCATTGCATTCAAATGGAGGCAATTAGTGACAAAGTCATGTCATAGCTATTTTTAATACTTTAGTTGCAATTGGCACAGCTTGATGACGGCCTGCTGCTATAGCCATTCTATAGATTCAACCTATAAATAGATGGTTAAAGAATGGCTGGCACCTTTAGGGGAGGGAGGCAGTAGTAGTCTGCGGATGATTAACCAGTCTCTCTAGTATAATCATTACAAACTGCTAACAGAATGCACCTCAGAAGTTGAGCGAATTGAGGCTAAAGTCAACAGCAAGAAAAAAAGGATTGACGATAAAGGAGAAGAAAAGGCTCGCCACCACAACAACCAAAGCTATCTGATTTCTATAAAGACTCATAGTATTAGCAACATCAATAGCAACTGTCTCGCATCATTATGATGAGGTCTACGACATGATGATGATTGTTATGCCAATGTCTCAGGTGGTGAAATATTCATCATCATTTTTGCAATCAGCTTGTGTCCAGTTGAATCCTTATGGTCGTCGATATCACTATGGAAAAAAAATTTCATTCTGCATTCATGACAAATCCATATTGCTTTTAGGTCATCTGGGTGCATGGAATATAGATGCATCTTAGGTCATAGAATTTATTGATTAACCAATTGTGTTCATAGCTTTTCTTCAATAAATCATTTCAAATTTAAGTATGCTATCAACGCCTTCATCTGATACATCTGAATAAAGATTAAGGAATTGTTACAATAACTTTGTTCCTAGCTTCTCATTTCTTCCTATCTGGCGCATATAGGTGATGATGAAACTTGTAACGAGCATCGGAGTATTCTTCAATTGAGCTTTCTTTTGCGAAATGATGGATTCAACTTTTTCAATATCGTCGACAGACATAATATAGTCAAGACAGCAATAAGAAGAGGATTGACAATTATTTTCAGAAATCTGCATCGACTATCATACATTTTCAGCATGATAGTGGGTATTCACTTGTTCTTGAGAAGTCTAACTTTTTTCGAGTAACTTCATGTTCACTTTGTTAATCAGAGATTCCATGCTCATTGGCTTTACTGCAAACTCATCTGCGCCATAATCCATTATCCTTGTCTTAGCCTCCGATAGACCTTTCTTTGCCAAAACAAAGACCTTCACATTCTTGTTTAACCTTTTTGCGTTTAGGATAAGCATAGCGCTTCTATCAGATGCTATTGTTCCATTCACTGTAATCGCATCGATTATATCGCCTAGTTCTGCTAATTTGTCAATACATTCCTTGGCGGATAATGCTTGGTGAGTTTCATAGCCGCCTAGCTTAAAGTGATTGCGAATAAACGAGTTTAGTTCAGCGTCATCATCACAAACTATTACATGCGGTGTCTTATTTTGCAATTTAAGATTACTTAGTTGGCCGTATCTATTATCTGCTCCTGATGTCCATAGGTTATTCTACTATTATCTTTATTCATGTTCTAGTAGTAGCAGTAGCCACTTTCTGAGTCTCAAAAAAAGAACCTTTTGGGTCATATTTAATGAAAAATCAAGTCAGTGCATTTTAGCAGAACTGGTAGATCAAAAAATCTTTGTAATTTGCTATAAGCAATAAGGCTCTAGTCGTATTTCATTATGGCTATGATGATACCAGTAGAGGGCAACGTATCTCTTCGTGTCGAAGATACAGGCGGCAGTGGCAAGCCCGTATTTTTTGTTCATGGATGGCCACTAGACCTCAAGATGTTTGAGTATCAATTTACAACTCTCAAAGAGAACGGCTATCGCTGCATTGGGTTAGATCTTCGAGGCTTTGGTATGTCAGCAAAGCCATGGCAACATTATAACTATGATTTTTTTGCTGACGACATCCAAAAGGTCATGAATGAGCTCAAGCTTGAGCAAAAATTTGCTATCGTAGGGTTTTCAATGGGTGGTGGAATTGTAATGCGCTATGTTGCAAAATACTATCCAAAGAACTTATCACATGTAGTATTCATGGGTGCAGCAGCGCCTTCTTTTACCAAGAGAGAGGGCTTTCCGCATGGACAGGATAGAGCATTTTGCGACCAGATTATCACAAAGTTGATGCAAAACAGGCCAAGAACGATTGCTGAATTTGGTAAACTCCTCTTTCATAATCCAGAATCTCAAGGCCCTGAAATATTCAGCTGGCTTTTTGCGCAAAGTATGGCAGCGTCTCATTATGCTACTGTTAGTAGCGCGAAAGCATTGCGCGATGAAGATCTCAGAAATGATATGCAAATGATTAGTGGCAGAAATCTGCCAGTAGCAGTATTTCATGGTCTTCATGATAAAGTAAGCCTATTTGACTTGGCTAAGGTAATGAATAGCGGTATCGAAGGATCAAAGCTAGTCCAGTTCAACGAAAGTGGACATGCCTTGAACATTGAGGAGAAAGAAAAAACAAACGAAGAGCTAATGAAATTCATAACATAGACTAAGCCTAAAGTAGGCTCAGTGAAGAGTAACAGGAGTCAAGAAAGACGGATAGACGAACTAGTCAAAGGGCTTATAGAAAGAAATTTGATGAAATCATTGATATTCCCACCTTCTATATTTCAGCTTGATCTAATTCTGTACAGTATGTCAGACTTGACCCAATTCTTATGTCTATACTGCTTTACTGTTACTACGAGCAGACGACAAAATAATAATTGATCCCCTTCCTTTTGAGCTCTTAATTGCTTTAGCAAGTCAAACCTTTGTTTTTCTCTCACTCACATATGCATCAGGAAGTAGTAGTGCTTTCTGTAACTTCAAACACCTTTTTCTGTCTTTGAGCAAGCTCTTTTTTCTGATCGTCTTTAAGAGTATCATAGTTCCCCCCGTGGTAGCAGCTAAAGCCTTTGACGTTGCCACCTTCTGTTGTTGGTGCTAAGGATGCCTCGTAATTTATCAATTCTGTAGCTCTGCCGTCTCCACCAAATAGAAAGAAAAATCCCATATCCACAATTGCAGTAACTCCATCTCTGCCTTCTTTTCTTGCACGGTCTGAAAGCGATGCTACCAGCTTTTTCATGCCATCGACGTTTGGATAGTAAGAGCTAAAAGCGTCCACTATTACTAATGAACCGTTGTTTATGAGGCTTTGAATGTTTTGCAGTCCGGCAGCACTGAGATGATGCTTTACGCTGTCGGTAGTTTCATAAAAAGTGGCGATTAGCATGATTCTTGGCAAGGATGGTTCATTGCGTTTACTATTATTTCCATCTTCTTTTGCTAATTGGTCTTTAACATACTTCGTATAAATCTGGCGAAATGTTTGCAAATTGGGATATATTATGATACTATTCTCTCCATCTCTTACTTCTTCATCCAACCATTTCATGATTGATTCATTATTCTCGCTCTCAATCCTCAAGCTCTTTAACCTACCTCTCTCACTCTTTCCTCCTCCTGGTTTCGCTTATAACACTCAAAATCTTTTTAGTCAGATCTTTAATACCAATGGGCTTTTGAACAAAGCCGTCAACCTGCGTAGAAGGAAATACTTTAGAAAACTCACTATCTCTTATTTCAAAAGAAGTCATGAGGATAACTTTGACGCTCGGACTGGCTTCTTTGACTTTTTTTGCTAGTTGTATTCCAGATAAACGAGGCATTCGGACGTCCGATAGCACTAGACAGTAAGCCTCTGCATTAGATTTGAAGCTTTGTAATGCCTCTTCGGGATTGGTAAATGCATCGACTAAGAATCTATTTTTTTGAAGACCGCGCTTGAGAACCTGAACTATATCAGGGTCATCGTCAACAATAAGCAGTTTAGCTACTGGTTTGCCATTATCATTATTATCATCTTCATTTTTTGAGTTTTCTTTCTCTAAAATGGAATCATTATTACTCTGATTTCTATAATCATTATCATCCTTATCTTTCTTGTCTGACAAGAATGAGTCCACTACTACTAGCGCTGCTTGCAAAAAGTGTCATGGTCAGCAACTGAATTAATTACCAAGTCTCTGGTAGATAAGTATTCATGCTTCATATCATCTTGCAGCCGTACACTTTTCTGTTTTGAGGTTGCTATTATCACCTGATCATGATAACTAAGACAAACCTCGCCAATTTTTGGAGAACTGAAAGAATGAGGAAAAATGATCGAGTGGAGTCGAAGAATGATAATGAGATCAACAGTCAAGGAAAAAGAGCCAGGAGGAATTAATCCTGCTACCAAGAGACACTTAGAATCACAGATTAAGACTCTTCAAGCTGCGCCAAGAGATCCAGACAAGTTAGAGAGGCTTTTGCAAGTAAAAAGAAGACAAAAGGAAAAGTCAGCTATCTTTTACCCATGTCTCTCTTTTGTCGATATAGAAAAAATAGAACTAAATAAATAAAATTTTTGATGATTTGGGTATGGGAGTGTAGGTTATGTATCTTATGCAGTCTTACAGATCTTCTACTTTTTCTTTGACCTTTTCCTTGTTGTATTCAGTGCTTGCATCACGATCTGGGTCTTCTATTTTCTTTCCAGCTGCCTTTGCTCCTGCTTTCATCTTGTCACCAGCATCTTTTGCATCGTCTATTAGGCCTGACATAAGTAAATGTATAATGCACTTCATTGAAGATAAAGAGCTCTCTCTCTTTTGTGTTTTGCATCCGAAAAGGCGAGTTGGTCATAAACTGTCAACAGCTAACAATAAGAAGGACTTGTAGTTTTCTCAATGACGATTTTAGTTATTCAGACTTCCTATCAAACTCTAGAGATATTGGCTATTTCTGTGAGTGAATTCTATTAAGGTCAAAATTGTCATTCATTAGCATAAATTGTAGAGAGCCTTTCTGATTGCTAGCTATGGGTATGTTATAAATTAACTCTCAAACTGGTGAAAAAGAAAGACTAGCTTGGCCTGCTTGTGCCAAAGCCCGATAGTTGGATAAATAAAAGGAATTACGTCTATCTTATGCATTAGAAAAGAAATGAATTATCTAGAATTGCACTTAATATGAAAAGAGGTATGGAAGCCCTTCAGTAAGCTTTACTCTCTTTTTTCCTATGCATCAAAAGCAGCAACATAAGCAGCACTTTCTGTAACTTCAAGTGACTTTTTCTGACCCTGAGTATCAAGCTCCTTTTTCTGACTATCATCCAGATTCTCATAGTCTCTTGTGTGGTAGCAGCTAAAGCCTCTTACATTGCCACCATCTGTCTTTGAGGGTAAGGATGTCTCATAACTTATCAATTCTGAAGCGTCGCCATCTCCATCATACAGAAAGAAAAAGCCCATGTTAGATATGACAGAAACTCCAATTCTACCTTCTTTCCTTGCACGCTGTGAAAGTGACGCCACCAGCTTTTTCATGCCGCCAACGTCTGGATAATAGCCGTCATATGCATCTACTATAAGTAACGAACCATCGTCTATATGGCTCTGCACGTCTACACCAACCGCACTTAGATTATGTTTTACGGCGTTGACTGTATCATAAAAGGTTGCGATAAGTATGATTCTTGGCATTAGTAAATGTTCTTTACGTCTATTGTTGTTATTGTGATAAACGTCATCATTATTACTAACTCCATTCTCCTTTTGCTCTTCTCTTGCTACTAGTTGGTCTTTAGCATACTGCATGTATATCTCCCTGAATGTTTGCATATTGGGATATACCA